>WQSU01000043.1 GCA_009787675.1 Lentimicrobiaceae bacterium | reverse complement strand
AGTCAGTATGTCGATGGCTTTGATTACATTATCGTAATTCAGTAGCGGTTCGCCCATGCCCATAAACACGATATTACTGATAGGGATTTCGAATGTTTCTACGGCACGCCGGTTCATCAACACATATTGGTCAATGATTTCCCAAAAGCGGAGATTTCGTTTGAAACCGAGCGTTCCAGTGGCGCAAAACGAGCATTTGAGAGGACAACCCACCTGCGAGGATACACATGCCGTTACCCGCCCTTGCGACGGAATGAGCACCCCCTCAATCTGCTCATCATCAAACAGACGAAACAGAAATTTCATTGTTTTATCGGTACTCACCACCTCTGTTGCTATTTTTGTTTGCAAAAAAGAGAAATTTTGCCCCAACTTTTCTTGCAGATTTTTGGGGATATTGATCATTTCTTCAAAAGAGATTACATTTTTTTTCCACAACCAATCGTGCAATTGCTTGGCACGAAACGGTTTTTCATTATGTTGTTGCAAAAATGTTAAAAGTTGTTCGGGAGGGGTTTCTCTAATATCCATGTTTTATTTAAGAAAAACGCAAAGAAAGGTTTTTTTGGAAAACCATTGTAAAAAAAGTAGATATTTGCGCCCATTCTATAAAAACATAATTCATGCTAAGAACTCATACCTGCGGAGAATTAACAATTAGTAATATAAATCAAGAAGTTACCCTTTGTGGCTGGGTGCAAAAAAACAGAAAATTGGGCGGGATGCTCTTTGTGGATTTGCGCGATAGATACGGCATCACCCAATTGGTCTTTAACAGCGAACTCAATGCCGAACTGTGTCAAACCGCCGAACATTTCGGCAGAGAATGGGTCATTCAGGCGAAAGGCGTAGTGGCTGAACGCTACAACAAAAATAAAAATATTCCAACCGGCGATATCGAAATCTTTGTGAATGAGGTTGCTGTGCTGAATAAATCGGAAATACCCCCATTCACTATTGAGGACGAATCGGACGGCGGGGACGAACTGCGCATGAAATACCGCTACCTGGATTTGCGCCGTAATCCTGTGAAAAACAACATCATCTTCCGCCATCAACTCGGCATTGAGGTACGAAACTATATGAACAGCATTGGCTTTCTGGAAATTGAAACGCCTTTTTTGATTAAATCAACTCCAGAAGGGGCGCGCGATTTTATTGTGCCCTCCCGAATGAATCAAGGGGAGTTTTATGCTTTGCCGCAATCGCCGCAAACCTTTAAGCAGTTATTGATGATTTCTGGGTATGACCGCTATTTTCAAATTGTGCGCTGCTTCAGGGATGAGGACTTGCGCGCCGACCGCCAACCCGAATTTACGCAAATTGACTGCGAAATGTCGTTCGTTGAACAAAACGATATTTTGCAAACGTTTGAAGGTTTGGTAAAACATATCTTTAGAAAAGTTAAAGATATTGAAATAGAAGAGATTCCACGCATGACGTTTGAAGAAGCCATGCGCTTATATGGTTGCGACAAGCCCGATATCCGTTTTGACATGCAGTTTGTGGAATTGAATGAACAATTGAAACATCGCGATTTTTCGGTGTTTAATAATGCGGAATTGGTGGTGGGCATTGTTGCCAAAGGCTGCGCTCAATATACACGCAAACAATTAGATGCTTTGACCGATTTTGTGAAACGCCCCCAAGTGGGCGCCGGCGGGTTGGTGTATCTGCTTTGCCAGGAAGAGGGTACGTTTAAATCCTCTGTGGATAAGTTTTATGATCAAAACGACTTAAAATCAGTGGCGGCAAAATGTGGTGCGGAAGCAGGCGACCTCATCCTGATCATGTCGGGAGAAAAAGATAAAGTGCGTAAACAGCTGTGTGAATTGCGTTTAGAAATGGGAAAACAACTTGGTTTGAGAAAAGCCGGAGTATATAAACCGCTCTGGGTGGTTGATTTTCCATTATTAGAATGGGATGAAGAAACCCAACGCTACTACGCTAAACATCACCCGTTTACTTCGCCCAAACCGGAACAGATTCCCCTTTTGGATACTGATCCGGGTGCTGTAAATGCCAACGCTTACGATTTGGTAATAAACGGATCTGAAATTGGAGGCGGTTCTATCCGTATCTATAACAAAGAGTTGCAGCAAAAGATGTTCTCCGTTTTAGGATTTTCAGCAGAAGAAGCGCAACATCAATTCGGATTTTTGATGAATGCTTTCCAATACGGTTGCCCGCCACACGGCGGCATCGCCTTTGGTTTCGACAGAATGTGCTCTATCTTGTGCGATTCCGAATCTATCCGCGACTTTATCGCCTTCCCCAAAAACAACTCAGGCCGCGACACCATGTTAGACGCGCCCTCCACAGTTGCTGAAACACAACTGAAGGAATTAGGAATTAAGAATTAGAAATTACGAATTAGGAATTACGAATAAACTTAGCCCCATACACTTTACACCTATCCACCTTTACACCCATCCACCTTAACACTTTAAAACCTTAAACTAAATTATATGGACCCCAACGAATTTAACTCATTCAGTCTGATCAATTACATTTGGCGATGGAGAAAACTTTTTTTAATTGTTTGCTTTGCTGCCGGAGTATTATCCATTATTTTTACTACAAAAACATTTATTCCTCCGCAATTTAAAGCCACAACGGTTATTTATGCACCCAGAACCAACTCTGTTTCAAAGATTTTAAATAATGAACACAATGCAAATGAAAGGCTCGACATTAAAGCCTACGCCATTGAGGAGGAAACTGAGCAAATGATGGAAATACTTAACTCCAGAGAAATAAAAGACATGCTTATTGAAAAATATGACTTGGCAGGTTATTATGGTATTAATAAAAATAGAAAAGCTTGGAAAGATAAGCTTTATGAAACAGTGAAAGGGTTTATGGATATTAAACGAACCCAATATGGCGCTATTTCCATTTCAATGACAGATTGGAAACCGGAGCAGGCAGCTCAAATGGCGAATGACATTGCTGCCGAGTTAGATACCATTAAAAACAGAATTGAAAGCGAACGCGCACTGGCTGCCTGCAAAGTGCTGGAGATGCAAATTAAAGAAGCAGAAATACAACGGCAACAGGTTGGCGATTCATTAGACGCGTTGGCTAAAAATGGAGTCTTTATCTTAGATTTTCAGGTGGATAGAGTAATGCAACAGTATGCTATTGCACTTGCTCAGGGAAATATGGCAGGCGCGCAACGCTTGCAAAAAGAAATTGAAAAACTGGAAAAATGGGGACATATTGCCAACGCACTGAGGAGAGAACAGTTCTATTTAAGCGACCAAATCGCTTCTGCCAAAATAAAATTACTCAATGCCCAAATGGATGCGTATGGAACAATGCCGGTGAAGTTTGTGATTCAAAAAGCTGCTGCCCCTGATAAAAAAAGTTACCCTAAGAAAATTATTTTTGGCCTCATGTCTGTGATCGGTACTTTCATTGCAACTCTGATGATACTTTTATTTGTAGACAAGATAAGACGAGAAATTAAAGTTGAGCGTGCCAACCATACAACAAAGCAGGAATGAACAAGAAATTCTTTATTGCGTTGGGAGGAAGCGTAGTGTTTATTTTGCTGAATACTATTGCATTAAGTTATGAGCTTTTTTTCGTTCCCTTTCTTAGCGCAGTGGCTGTGATCTTATACTTTCTTCTTTTTAGAGTGGATTTATTAATCTACTTGATGGCTTTTGTTACGCCGTTTTCTATCAATTTCACCGACACAAAAATTGACGTGGGGCTTTCCATTCCGGCAGAAATCATTATGCTGCTGCTTACACTGCTCTTTTTCATACGATTGTTGTATGATGTTAAGTTAGAGCGAAAGATAGTGTTGCACCCCATTTCCATATTAATTTACATCTACTTGGGGTGGATGCTTATGACGTCTATTACAAGCGAAATCCCTTTAGTTTCTTTTAAATTCCTCGCTTCAAAAATTTGGTTTATCACCGCTTGTTATTTTTGTGTAATTCAATTAATTAGAAATGATTTAAAAAAAATAATAACATTTTTTAATTGCTATGCCGTAGCTTTAGGAATAGTCATAATCATTACGAGCATAAAATTTGCAATTTCCGGATTTTCAAAGCATAACATGCACTGGATCATGAATCCGTTCTACAATGACCACACGGCTTACGGCGCCGCCATTGCTTTTTTTATTCCATTAATCATTGCACTTTTTATTGTAGATGGAAAAACGACATGGAAAAAAGTGCATTATCTGTTGTTAACGGCGGTGTTGCTGTTAGGTTTCTATTTCTCGTATTGCCGTGCTGCATGGCTCAGCATTATAGCGGCGTTTTCCGTACTTGTGGCAATAAAACTCCGTATTAAATTCTCGTGGTTGTTCTTGGGATTGGCGTTGCTCGGCTCAACCCTCTACTATTTTTCGGATGATATTCTCTACAAAATGGGAAGAAACACCCAAGATTCTTCGGGAGAATTTACAGAGCATCTTAAATCCATAAGTAACATTAGTACAGATGCTTCTAACGTTGAACGTTTAAACAGGTGGAATTCCGCTTTTGGGATGATTCAAGACCGTCCCATATTGGGCTGGGGACCGGGAACTTACCAATTTGTCTATGCAGGTTATCAAAAAAGCAAATACAAAACAATCATTACCACCAACTTCGGTGATGGAGGAAACGCCCACAGCGAATATATTGGTCCCTGTGCCGAAATGGGATTTCCGGGCGTTATCATAGTGATTGTCTTAATGATAACCGTATGCTCAGTAGGCATAAAAGCATACGTTAGAGCTCGGGAAAAACTCCCTAAAACTTTAGCCCTTTTTGCCGTCATTGCTTTAATATCCTATTACATTCACGGCATCATGAACAACTTCTTAGATACCGACAAACTCTCCCTCCCATTCTGGTCTGCCATTGCAGTGATTGTTGTGGTTGATGTGATGAGTAAGGAAAAGAACTTAAAAGACTATTAGCTAAATTCTTATTTTCTTTTCTTCGACCCACTCTCCTATTTCTTCATCTGCCTCACCTCCAGATAAGGAAAAAGTTCTCCGATAGCACTAAGGGACGAGAATTTTTACTATTATCGCGCATTGAAAAAAATTCTTAGTTTGTTTTATTTTTACACCGCAACCATAGTAAATTTTCATTTGATTTTCAACAAACTAAGGGTTTTCTTCGCTTGATTTGTGAATAATGCAGGTTAACAAGTAATTATTACTTAAAATTTAATAAATATGAAAAAAATTTACCTCTTAAATTTATTTATCCTTATTGTTTTTTCAGGTTGCCATAGAAGCGCCTCTACAAATGAAGGAAATAATCTTGGTTTTGTTCAAACGGACGACACCCAACTTACCTACATTTTGCCCGCACCAAATACTGATGGTACGATAAGTGTAGAAAAAGCATTAGCCCATAGGCGATCTCACAGGCAATTCACCAATGAGGCGCTTTCTCCCGCGCAACTGTCGCAAATTTTATGGGCTGCATACGGCATTACCGAGCCGAGAGAGAATCCAGCATTTTTAAGAGGCGGCTTTAGAACGGCTCCTTCCGCCGGCGCTTTGTACCCTTTTGAGATCTACGCCATAGTGGGCAATGTGAAAGATATTGAATCCGGAGTGTATAAATATATCTCTGAAGAAAATAAAATAGTGAGAATGATTGAAGGAAATGTAAGAGAACAACTTTGTGTAGCTTGCTGGGGACAAAAGATGGTACAAGAAGCTCCTGCAACTATCTTTTACAGTGCTATTTACAGTAGAACGACCAACAAGTATGGCGATCGAGGTCGCGAAAGATATGTGTGCATGGATTTAGGACACTCTGCCCAAAATATTTACCTGCAAGCAGAAGCCATGCAGTTAGGCACCTGCGCTATCGGAGCTTTTGTTGACGAGGAGGTGAGCAAAGTATTGCAACTTCCTGACGAAGAGGAACCGCTATATTTAATGCCGGTAGGGTATTGGGAGGAGAAATAATGTTAGAAAAATGACAACAAACATAATAGTTCTATTATTGAAAAAAAACAGTTGTTAACCCTAAAAAAAAGCAGAAAAATTCTTGTCAATTTTTTTCTATTTTTGCTGGCTGTAAAAAAAACGTTTACCGATAATCAAATTAATTAATCAATAGTATGAAAGTTAAAACTTTATTCAACATTTTATTAGTTATAGTTGCGTTAATTCTTGCGCTTCTTGCCACTCGTAGTATTTTACGTCCGGAAAAATACAAAGCAGTTTACAATCAACGTTCTGAAGAAGTTAGATCCCGTTTGGTAACTATTCGCGCCGTTCAGGCTGTGTATCGTAATGAGTTTAAAAAATATGCCGGAAACGTAGATACTTTAGTTTACTTCGTTAACCATGGTGTGGTGAAAATTACTAAAATCACAGGAGAAATTCCGGAAAATATGACCGAAGAAGCCGCTTTTAAAGCCGGCTTGATCAAGAAAGTTGAGGAAAGAATCTCCGCAAAAGATAAAATTATTGAATCCGATCCTAATGTGAATTCTGAAAGTTTGAAGAACTTTCAATTAATACCCTACGCAGATGGCAGAAAATTTGAAATTCAATTAGGAAAATTATCGAGCAAAACTTATGAAATTCCTGTTTATAGAATTGATGTACCGTTGGATGACATCTTAATTAACTTAGATAGAACGATTACGCCCAAAGAATCCAGTTTCTCTGATAAGGTTTTCAATAAATTGTTTTATAGTGGATTAGCTGAAGAAACGCAGTTTAAAGAAAAATATCGTCCTTTATCCTTAGGCTCACTTACTGATGCCAGTACATCAGGAAGTTGGGAAAAATAATCTTTTCCATTTATGCCTACTGTCATTCGCAATACTCCATCAGGATTAATTCCGCAAGAATTGTTTAAAGAAGAAAAGATTCAAGAGTATTGGAACGTCTTGTATCCTGAACAACAACAGGTAAACATAGGCACTGATGATTTAAAGGAGTTTTTTCTACTCTACCCAAAACCCAAAGATACAGACACAGTTCATGTTATTAGCCTCATGTACAATAATTTACGTGAAAAACACCCCAAGCAAACAGAGGCAATCTGTTTAGAAATTGCTGATAATAACTTTAATCTGTTAGTATTGCAAAATATAGAGATTGTCTTTGCCGGATATTTTCTTTTTTCTGTAAAAGAAGATATTGTATATCATCTTGCCAATGTTTCCCAACAATTCTTTGATGACATATCTCAAATAATATTCTATTACAATTCATTAACTCCTAAAATGCTATCTTTTTTAAATGAATATTTTGAGATGAAACAATTATAGTATCATGAAAAAAATAATTTTATTCTTTCTCATTTTCTTTGTCGCATTAACTACCGTGTTTTCACAGGAATATTTTAAACGCGACCTTAAGTATGTGGATACCGCCACCTTTATGATTTGGGCGAGCCCTAAATTCGCTGTGCAGGTTCCATTTGGAGAAGGTTATTTAGCGAAAACCTTTAACTTTAACTATGATATAGGGCTCGATTTTACCATAAAAACAAAATCAAACTGGACTATTGAAATCGCTTTTGATTATATGTTTGGAAGTAAAGTAAGAAAACCGTGTTCGGAGATATTAGGTGAAAATGTGTTAGTTTTTGACGGAACTAAAGACTCTGTGCCTTTTAATGTTGCTGGAAATACTAGTGTAGCGCTTGCTTATGAAGGAAGATACTGGTATGTTGGCGCTACAGTGGGAAAAATTTTTCCTTTAGACCGGTGGAAAAACTCCGGTCTTTGGCTCAAAGTGAGTGCAGGCTATTTCGGACATAAAATCCATTTTACAGACCCCAATCACTACTTTCCTCAAATAGACCAAAAAGATTATCGTTTAGGATACGACCAACGCTCTTCGGCAATAGCCTTGAATCAGTTTTTTGGTTATTTGTTTATGCAAAAAAGAAGAGTCTTGAGCTTTTATATTGGCGTTGAAGTATGGGAAATATTTTCAAAACCAGATAGAGGCTATATTTTTGTGGGAGACTATAAAGGTCCTACCGATAAATTACCCCGAAAATTCAGCGGTTTAGTGGGAATTAAATTAGGTTGGGTTTTACCCTTTTACGAGAAAAAGCGCGTAACTACATATTATTACTATTAAATTTCATGCGATTTATTTATTCGCTCTTTATTTCAATTTTTGCTTGCCTCATAAAAATTGCAGCTTTCTACTCAAAAAAAGCATATTTATGGTGTAACGGAAGAAAAAATATTTTCCTTTTTCTTGAGAAAAAATGCTCGGGAATAAACAATATTATATGGTTTCACTGTGCCTCTCTAGGAGAATTTGAACAGGGAAAACCATTAATGGAAAAAATAAAGCAAAATGAAAATGTTACACTTTTACTCACTTTTTTTTCACCGTCCGGATTTGAAATCAAGAAAGATGATCCTATTGCAGATATTATTACCTATCTACCAGTTGATACACCGAAAAATGCAAGAAAATTCATTCATATTATAAAACCTCAAAAAGTTTTCTTTGTAAAATATGAATATTGGTATAATTATATGCATGAACTTTCTCAAGCAAATATCCCATTTTATTATGTTTCAGCTATTTTTAGAAGAAATCAATATTTTTTTAAGAATTATGGAACATGGTTTTTGAATGAGTTAAAAAAATGCAGCTACTTTTTTGTGCAAAATAAAGACTCAAAAAATATCTTAATGCAACATGGTATTCAAAACGTTGCTGTTACCGGAGATACCCGATTCGACAGAGTTTATGAAATTGCACAACAACCCTATACATTGAATGAGTGTCTCTCTTTTAAAAATGATAAGAAATTGTTAGTGGCGGGCAGTACATGGATGCCTGATGAAAAATTATTAGCCCAACTGTTTGAACAAATCCATCTCCACTACAAAATGGTAATAGCGCCTCATAATGTAGAGAAGAAACATATTGAACAAATAAAGAAGTTATTTCACTCATTCTCAGTGGTTTGTTTTTCTGAAAAAGAAGAAAAAAACCTGCTAAATGCTCAAATATTGATTATTGACAGTGTCGGGCTGTTAAGCAAAATTTACAAATATGCTGATATTTCGTACATTGGCGGCGCTTTTCAAACAGGATTGCATAATATTTTGGAAGCTGCTGTTTTTGAAAAACCCATTTTTTTCGGACCTCATTTTCATAAATTTAACGAAGCAGTTGAGTTAGTGGGAAACGGCGCTGCATTCTCCATCACCCATGCAAAAGAAATGGAGAAAAAACTAATTGAATTTGAGAATGATCCTGCCTATTATAAAAACACTTGCAAGATTTGCAAAGATTATATCACCCAAAACCTCGGCGCTACAGATAAAATTTTGAACATTATTTATAATTCATAAAAATTCTATTTTTGCAAATTAATAATTCATAGTCCGTTGGCTAAAGCCAACGGCAAATAGTTAAACACTAATCACTATCTTATGCCCCTCATCTCTCCCCAAGACATTCTGCACCAATCAACCAAATTTAGAAGATATGTTTCTAAAGTTATGATGAATGTATTGGGGTTCAACAAGCTAAACGATTCTTATGCGGCAACGGCAGAATATTTGGGAAACGATGTTACCGCCCACTACCTCTTTCAACACAATATTAAATATGTAGTAGATGAAACAAACTTAAAAAACATCCCTGAGAAAGGGAGCTGTGTTTTCATTTGCAACCACCCCACCGGAATGTTGGATGGCATTGTGCTCATTGACTTAATTTCGCGTGTTCGCCCTGATGTTAAGTTCTTAGGCAATTTTCTTTTAGGCAGAATGGATGTTTTGAGTAAGTTTTTTATTGAAGTAGATCCATTTGATGCAAAAAACACTCAGAATATTAAAGGAATAAAAGCTGCGTTGCGCCATGTGAAAGAGGGCAATTGTTTGGCGCTGTTTCCTGCAGGAGAAGTCTCTACTGTTCATGGATTTAGGGTACAGGATAAGAGATGGCCCAACTCCATAATGAAGTTCATTCGCAAAGTCAATGTACCGATTGTTCCTATGTTTATGTCGGGAAAAAATACTCCCTCCTTTCACATTTTGGGCTTTTTCCATCCACTTTTACGTACCATTCAGTTGGTTCGCCAATTTAACAGAAAAGATAATTCCACAGTAAAGGTGGCAATTGGTGCACCCATCTTTCCGGTTCGTACCGTGTCGCTAAATGAAAAAGAATATGCAAATTTTGTGAGGATGAATGTGGATTTGCTTCGCAAAACACTTGCAAACAAGACCGATACGCCAAAAGCAACTAACATTACCATTGCACCTGTTGCCCCATCTCAAAACAAAGATTTAATTGTTGAAGAAATTAATCGGTTAAAGAAAGAACATACCCTTTTCCGGCAAGGTCCTTTCACACTGTTGTTTGCACATCCAAATGAACTAAAATATGTGATGGAGGAGATTGGGCGGCTACGCGAAATTACATTCAGAGAAGTGGGCGAAGGCACCAACAAAGCGCTCGACCTTGACAAGTATGACACTTATTATCACCAGCTTTTTATATGGGATGACGAACAGGAAACTATTGTAGGCGCCTACCGCATTGGTATGGGTAAAGAGATTATTACAACGTACGGCAGAAATGGGTTTTACACAGATTCGATCTTTCAACTGGGCAAACCGCTCAATCCTATTCTGCATAAAACCATTGAATTAGGACGTTCATTCATCATCAAACCCTATCAAGGGAATTCCGTAACACTTATGTTGCTGTGGAAAGGCATTTTACAAATTTTAATCCAAAATGAAGAATATGAGCACCTCTTAGGTCCCGTTTCTATTTCTAATGATTACTCTGATATTTCTAAAACATTGATTGAGAGATATATTAGAAGACATCATTTTGATTATTATCATGGAAAATTTGTTACGCCTGTTCACGAATTATCGAAAGAAAAGTTTCGTTTTGTGAAAAGTTATCTCAAAGATGTTAATAATTTGGAATTGTTGGAAAAACTGATTATCGATTTGGAGAACAAACAGCGCGGACTCCCTGTCTTGGTGAAACGCTATTTGCAATTGAAAGGCAATGTGTTAGCATTTAATATTGATGTAGATTTTAACAATTGTTTAGATGCCCTCATGTTGTTGAACTTAAAAGATGTTCCCGAAAAAACATTATTAATGCTTTCTAAAGATATGAATGTTAATGTAATAGAACGATTTAAAAAATAAAACACAAGATGAAAGATTTTTTTTATTTGGGTGTGGTTACGAAAACTTTTGGTTATAAAGGACAAGTAGTTATTTATTTAGACACCGACGAACCCGAGAAATACAAAACTTTGGATGCCGTGTTTGTTCAAGAGGAGGATGAGATGTTGCCCTACATGATTGAAGAATTTATTTACAAAGGCGCGAACCAAGCCATCCTTAAATTTGCAGATGTGGACGGAGAAACTGCAAAAAGTTTTGTAAAAGCGGAACTTTACCTGCCTTTGAGTTTTCTACCACCGTTAACCGGCAATAAGTTCTATTTTCATGAAGTAATTGGTTTTGATGTGATTGACAAAGCTAAAGGGAATATAGGAAAATGCGTTGATTTTATGGAGATTAGCAAGCAACCCATTATGCAAATAGATTACAACGGCAAAGAGATCTTAATCCCCGCCGTGGACGAGATTTTCGACACAGTGGACAGGGTAAATAAAACGATTACAATTAATGCGCCGGAAGGGTTGGTGGATCTATATTTGGAGTAGAAGGAGGTAGCTACCCAATATTCATTAAATTCAAAAAAACAGTTATACCACAACCATTTAAAGTTAGAGGTAAAAAAAAATTTTTACCTCTTACCCGGCGCATTCAGCATATTCATTAATCCTTTGGCTTTTCCGCCGGAGACCATGCGCATCATCTTGCGCATATCGTCAAACTGCTTAATAAGTTTGTTTACTTCCTGCACGTCGTTGCCACTACCGTTTGCAATTCTTTTTTTACGGCTTCCGTTCAGCACATCGGGGTGGGTGCGTTCATA
>WQSU01000042.1 GCA_009787675.1 Lentimicrobiaceae bacterium | reverse complement strand
TCAAAATTAATCTTTTTTCGAATCATTTTTTGATGAATAGAATAGATTGATTTTGTTCTGCTGGTAACCTCCGCTTCAATGCCGGCGTCTTTCAGTTTTTCGATAATAGGTTTGGTAAAATCCTCAATCAATGTATTTCTTTTCTGGGCAGAGGTTTCAAGAGCGTTCAGAATCTTGTTATACTCAACAGGATCGTTGTATTTCATTGCCAAATCTTCCAATTCGCTTTTAATGGTATAAAGTCCCAGGCGGTGGGCAACAGGAACGAAAAAGAAAGAGGTTTCGGAAGAGATTCTCCATTGTTTTTCTTGTGGCATTGCGCTGAGTGTACGCATGTTATGCAACCTGTCAGCTAATTTTATCAAAATCACCCGCACATCTCCCACTGTGGAAAGCAGCACTTTTTTAAAGTTCTCCGCCTGCACCGACTGGTCGCCGTCCACCACAATCTCTTCTATTTTAGTCAACCCGTCCACAATTTTTGCCACATCTTTACCAAACAGACCATTAATATCTTTCAAGGTGAAGTCGGTATCTTCCACCACATCGTGGAGGAGCGCTGCCGTCATGGAGGTTACGCCCAAATTGATTTCTCTTGCCACAATTTGCGCCACGGCAATGGGGTGATAAATGTAGGGTTCTCCGCTTTTCCGGCGCATATCCTTGTGGGCATCAACTGCCAACGAAAACGCCTTGTGAAAAAGATTGCGTTGCTGCTTCGTGGCGCGGGGCGGGAGCAAACGACACAACTCTCTATATTTCGCCAATATAGTTTTCCTTTCTAATGCCGGATTGGGTATATAAATCTCCATTTAGTCTTTTATTTTAAGTTCCAATATTTGCAAAAAATCCTCAAACTCTTCATTTTGCTCTTTGAAATTTTGCAACTTGTCTTTCACATCATAAATAATTTTTTTTGTTTCCATCTTCTCATTGGTTACCACTACCACATCTTCTATTTTTTCATCAAAATGTGTACGTAAAAACTCCAACACCTCTCGCGTTTTCGCCTCAAAATGTTCTTTTTGAATTTCATTCTTAACCGTTACCTTAATCACATTATTCTCTACTTCCGGCAACGTCTCCTTCAAAGAAAAATAAATTGTTGGAACAGAAGCAAAAACCTGCTCAAACATAACGCGCCACTGCTCAGGAAAAACGTTTGAATTGACAATTGTCAATTGAGAATTGTCAATTATTTCCTCTACATTTTCACTTTCTACATTTTCACTTTCTACTTTCTCGCTTTCTGCTTTCTCGCTTTCTACTTTCTCGCTTTCTGCTTTCTGCCTTCCACCTTCTGCTTCCTTATCCTCTAATCGCCTAATCGCCTCATCTCTCACCTCTATCCTCTCACCTCTCACCTCTACAATAATATCGGTAATATCCGGCGTTTTCTTCACCGGCACGGAAGCAGGCGCCACGAACCCGCTTGTAGATTGCTGCGGGGTGGTGGACGGCACTAACGGGCTTGTTCCGGCGGGCGGGGCTTCTGCGCTACTTCTCCCGTGATTGCCTGACACCGGCAGTTAACTTATATACATAATTTCCATTGATTTGCATTAAACAAATTTCAACGGAAAGGCGTTTGTTTTGTGACAGTTTGTAGTTAAAATCGCATTGGTTGGCTAATTCCAAACCACGCAGCAACAGTTGTTTATCTGCCTTTTTAGCTTGTTCAAAAAAACGTTGTTTCACGGTGTCGGAAACCTCCATGAGTTTAATGGTAGAAGGGTTTTGTGCCATTAACAACTGGCGGAAATGGGCGGCTAAACCGGAGATAAAGTGTTGTCCATCAAAACCGTTATTCAGGATGTCGTCAAAAAGCAACAAGGCGGCAGAGGCATCTTCACTGAATAGAAAATCGGTCATTTTAAAATAGTTATCCACATCCAATACATTCAAATGCTGGATGGTGGTTTGGTAGGTGATATTTTTTCCGGAGAAACTTACCAGCTGGTCGAAAATGGAGAGGGCATCGCGAAGCGCGCCGTCGGCTTTGGAGGCAACTACGCGCAAGGCTTCTTCTTCAGCTTCAACGGTTTCACTATGCGCCACGAAAGCAAGGTGTTTCATAATGTCGTTATCTCCAATACGCTTAAAATCATATACTTGACAACGTGATAAAATGGTAGGGATAATCTTGTGTTTCTCTGTGGTTGCCAAAATAAATTTGGCATACACCGGCGGTTCTTCCAACGTTTTTAAAAAAGCATTGAACGCCTGATTAGAAAGCATGTGAACCTCATCGATGATATATACTTTAAATTTAGCGCCTTGCGGGCTGATGCGCACCTGCTCTACCAACGAGCGGATATCCTCTACGGAGTTGTTGGAGGCAGCATCTAATTCATACACATTGAACGAAGCAGACGCGTTGAACGATCTGCACGATTCGCACTCGTTGCACGGCTCAAAATCGGGCGTGAGGTGTTGGCAGTTGAGCGCCTTGGCAAAGATACGGGCGCAAGTGGTTTTGCCCACGCCTCTGGGACCGCAAAACAGGAACGCCTGCGCCACCTGCTGCGTTTTTATCGCATTTTTGAGTGTGGAAACGATGGCATCCTGCCCCACCACCGTATTAAATGTGGAGGGACGATATTTACGTGCGGAAACTATGAAATTATCCATGGTGCTGAAAATAACAATTTAAGTATCAACATCTTGTATGAGATGTAGGAAGTGGCAAAGATATATTTTTATCTCAAAGATGTTGATTGGGAAATTTACTGGTTAAGAAAAAGTTTGGAATTCTATACAAATAAAGACCTATTAGAAAATAGCTGACAAAAAACTAATCCAGTAGGGAAGTGATAGAACACAGTGATATAGGATTTATATATCAAGAACTCAAACAAACTCGTAAATGCAAAAAAATCATGAATGGTCAAACTTTTCTCCTAAAGTTTTCCTGTTTCTATGAGCATAGCGGTAATACAAGATCAAATCGAAACTCACCAACATCAGATTAAAAATCCATAAAAAAGTAACTATATCAAAATCATTTACAAGTTTGTGTATAATACCAAAAATATATCCTAAAATAATAATGGCTTCAAATGCCGGACTTTTTCCCAAAACAAATTTGGTTTTTAATGATTTATAAATGGATATGGGCCAACTACAGGCAAAGCAGAGCAACATGAGCGTCTCGAAAATACTAAACGAATGGGGCATAATTTTTTTGCGCAAAAATATAAGAATAATAGAAAACTACAATATTCTTTTTGCCCTATCGTTTACTTGAACTAATTAATATTGTAACGTTTGTGAAAAAGAGTTGCTTAATTATCTTTTTACTTATTTCTTTCTGTCTCTGTTCGGCGCAGCGTTCTGAAGTGGGCACTATGATTGGAACCTCCTTCTATCTCGGCGATTTGAACAGTTTCCCTTTCGTTGATTCTAAATTTGCCGGCGGAATCATCTACAGGTACAACTTCACTCCACGTATTGCACTGAAAGCCAACATCCTATTTGGAACTTTAACCGCTTCTGATGCGAAAAATTATAGTTTGCAAAAACAAAAAGACAGTAACGGAGACTTTTTGGTGGATGACCACGGTAGATACGTGTATTCATGGGATTTCACGCAAAGAGGATTATCTTTTACTTCCCCCATTTCTGAAATATCAGCACAAATAGAACTCAATTTCTTTAATCTTTATAATGTTGGACATAAAAATCAAATCTCTCCGTATCTTTTTGGTGGCGTAGCGCTATTTTCTTTTAACCCGAAAGCCTTGCACAAAAAATATGTAGAAGATACGAACGGAAAATATATTGTTGAATACCACACCTACGACTTACAACCTATTGGAACAGAAGGACAAGGGCGAGAAGGGCAGGCAAAGAAATATGCTCATACCGGTTTTGCCATACCCTTCGGAATTGGCTTTAAGGCAAATATTGGCAAATTTGTGTGCATTGGCGCCGAATGGGGTGTTCGTTTTACTTTTACCGATTATTTAGATGACGTTGGTGGAACATATCATACTGATTTTTCAGGTTTCTCTTCCAATACTGTTAATGTAGTTCAAGACCTTGCCGATCCAAACCCTTCACATCCTTCTGGAGCGCAACGTTATAGCACTAGAAAAAACGACTGGTATTCTTTTGCAGCGGTTGTGATAACTCTAAGAATAGGAAATGAAGACAGAATTTGTGCTGTAAAGACTAATGTGAAGTTAAAACATAAACGGAAGAAGTGAGAAGAATTAGGAATTAGGAATTAAGAATTAGGAATTTTAATTAGGGGTGAGTTTGTAATGAAAAATACTGAATTAAAACGTATTCCGGATCATGTTGCCATTATTATGGATGGCAATGGGCGCTGGGCGGAAGAACAGGGCAAGGAACGAATTTTTGGGCATCAAAATGGTGTTCAAGCGGTTAGAAATGCCATTGAAGGAGCCGGAGAAGCAGGTGTGAAATACTTGACACTTTACGCTTTTTCAACAGAAAACTGGAACCGCCCCAAAGAAGAGATTGATGCGCTTATGAGCTTGTTAGTCAGAGCTATTCAAAATGAATTGGATAATTTGATGGCTAACAATGTCCGTTTACAAGCCATCGGAAATCTTGCTACCCTCCCTCAAAGATGTCGCAGTGAGTTGAAAGATGCCATTGAAACAACGAAAAACAATACCGGACTAACCGTTGTGCTGGCTTTAAGTTACAGCGGACGTTGGGAGATTGTAAACGCAGTAAAAGAGATTGTTAATAATTACAGGAAAGAACAGGAAATTACGGAAACTGTTTTTGCATCTTTTTTGAATACCAAAGAAATGCCTGACCCTGACATCTTAATTCGTACCGGTCGCGAGCGCCGTATCAGTAACTTCTTGTTGTGGCAAATTGCTTATGCGGAACTCTTTTTCCCCGAGTTGCTTTGGCCCGATTTTAAAAAAGAAGATCTGTTTGAAATTATCGCCGAATATCAAACACGCCAACGACGTTTTGGAAAAACTGGAACTCAGGTAGAAAGTGAAATTTAACCGTTATGCAAACTCATTCTCAACAGTTTGTGCCGTGCACCTTGATGGGCTTAATGTCCGGCACTTCATTAGACGGATTGGATTTGGCTTTGTGCGATTTTTGGAACAACGAACAGGGATTTCATTATAATATTCTTCAAACCCAAACTTTTCAGTATCCTCAGGAATTATCTCTAAAACTGCGTCAACTCTTTGAGGGCAGTGCACTTTTTTTGTGTGAAGTAGAAGTGGAATTTTCGAACTTTATGGCACAGTGTGTTAACATTTTTTTAGAAAATGCGGAAAAGAAGCCCTATTATCTTGCTTCACATGGGCATACTGTTTTTCACCAACCTGAACATGGGTTGACCAAACAGATTGGAAGTGGCGCTATTTTAGCAGCAAAAACGGGGATCCCCACCATTTGCGATTTTAGAACTACCGATGTGGCTTGGGGAGGACAGGGCGCCCCGTTAGTGCCCATTGGAGACGCATTACTTTTTCATCAGTATGCCGGTTGCCTGAATCTTGGTGGAATCTCAAATATTTCTCAACATGCAAACGGTGTTTCTATAGCTCACGACATTTCATTGTGCAACATTCTACTTAATTTTTTGGCGGAACAATGTGGATATTCGTATGATAAAGAGGGCATGTTGGCTCAAAAAGGAGCTGTGCATCCCGCATTATTGGAAGCGCTAAACAAACCTGACTATTTTTTGAATAATAAGGCAAAATCTATTGGATTTGAACTTTTTTCAAGTTATTATCGACCATTGTTAAACAGTTTTTCTATTTCCATTGAAGACAAACTACGAACAGTGTGTGAACATATTGCCATGCAAGTTGCGCAAAGCCTAAAAGGAATGCCCAAGGTTTTGGTAACTGGTGGCGGTGCAAAAAATAGCTTTCTCATCAGTTTGTTAAAAGAAAAAACAGAAACAACAATAATAATTCCTGAAAATCAGTTGGTTGATTTTAAAGAAGCCTTAATATTTGCTTTCTTGGGGTATTTGCGCATTCATGAAACAAACAACTGTTTATGCTCCGTAACAGGCGCCTCGCAAAACTCCTGCGGAGGCGCTATCTATATGGCTTAGCTATTTGGGATTCTTCTTATTTGAATAATAATCTATTTTTGCGCTCTTTTATTAAACTAATTCTAAAATGCAATGGATTTAAGCAAAATCTTATCAATCAGTGGAAAAAATGGGCTTTATAAGTTAATTTCACAAGGAAAAAACAATTTTATTGT
Organism: Lentimicrobiaceae bacterium; assembly: GCA_009787675.1. Lineage (GTDB taxonomy): Bacteria > Bacteroidota > Bacteroidia > Bacteroidales > WCHB1-69 > WRNX01. The sequence goes on along the minus strand of WQSU01000042.1, from coordinate 5,846 downwards.
AGAATCATTAGAGGATAAAAAGAGAATTCCTGCCTTTCAAAGCGAAGGAATTTCAACTTTAGACAATATCGCTATTTATACGAATGATGACACCATTGAACTGGGTAAAGTACTGCAAGCCATCTATCTTAAACAAGAGAAACAACCACTTGAATATAAGGAATTAACGGAATCACAATTGCGTGATCATTTTAAAGAAATAGTTCCTGATTATGACGAGACACGTGTATTCTTGTCAAATATTAAAAAAGTATATCAATGGTATAACTTATTGTTGGCAAACGATTTGATACCCATCGATGAACATGCTACAGCATATAGTAAGGAAACTAATGAGGAATAGGGTGTCTAAAAAATTTTTTTTAACCTTAATAACCATCGCTGCCATTATTATTTTTAGCGGCGGTGTTTCATTCTATTATTATTTCTTTCGCCAGGTAAACGCACAACTGATTGAAACGATTCCTTCCGATGCTGCTTTCATGTTTCAAATTAATGATAATGAAACATTTTTAAAAACTGTTAAAAACATTCATCATTATATTACCCCTCTTTTTGGATTGGATGCTTATCCGGGGTGCCAGTTTTTTGTAGATCAACTACCGGGTAAATATAATCAGGTAGTTTTTTCAGGGCACTCACATGGGGAAACATACGCTATCCTTTTTGCCTGTAAAATAAATGAGAGAGCTTTTGATCAATTACTTACAAAATTACAGATAGACAAAAAAAACTGCGTCAAATTCGATCAATGTAGAATTTATACTTTTGGAACTCATCTAAAGCGCTTTGTGTTTACATACCACAAAGGCATTTTTTTGGCATCCGAAAATGTTGCGTTGTTAAGAAAGGCAGTGGCGCAACTTAAAAATCCAAGAAATCTTACGATTGATAAATCTTTCGAGTCCCTATTCACTATTATGGAAAAAAACAAGAAGCAAAATTGGCTGATTTTGAACCACAAAAGGTATTTTTCTTTTTTTGAATCCTATTTTAATGAAGAAACGAATAGAGCATTAAACCACTTCGCTTCAAATGTTTTTTGGTCGGCCTATCAACTGCGCTTCTCAAAATTGAACATGTCATTGTCTGGTTATCTGTCTGTAAGTGACAATTATCAAGCGTATTACGATCATTTTGAGCATAAACATCTTTACTTTTCTTCCCTTAATACTAACGAAAAACCTATTGATTATGAGAAGGATGAATTAATAAAACAGACAAAAAACCTCTTCCCTTCACATAGCGAATACGAAATTGTCATACATGCTGCTACCTCAGCCTTCTGGAACCGCTATCTGTCAGAATCTGGCATTAAGAAATTTGGCGTCGCCCAAATGAAGGTTTTTGCCTTTTCGGTAGATTCTTTAAATGCAAAGTTGAAGACGGCTAATGGGATGATCACATTTTAAATTTAGTTTAGAGGGATCACTCATGATGATACGGCTCCCCCTTCAATATCGTAAACGCACGATACAACTGCTCCACAAACAGCAAACGCGCTAACTTGTGCGGAAAGGTCATTTTAGACATGGAGAGCGTGAAGTTGGCGCGTTGGTAGAGTTCTTCCGAAAAGCCGTAAGCCCCTCCAATTAAGAAGAGTAGATTCTTGCACCCCGAATTGCAGCGTTGTTGAATGAATTGGGAAAATTGCAGCGAAGAATACTCCTTGCCGCGCTCGTCTAACAAAACCACAACATCTTGCGTGGTAATTTTTTTGAGGAAAAGCTCCCCTTCCTGTTTTTTTTGAATCTCAACAGATAAAGATTTTGTATTTTTCAAGTAGGGAATCGCCTCAATTTCAAAAGGATTGTAGTTATTAATCTTGGAAATATAATCTTGAGAAGCCGTTTGCAACTCTTCCAAATTTTCTTTTCCAATAAATAATAATTTGATTTTCATTACGAAATGATACTTAAAGTGCAAAAATAATAAATTATTTGGGTGCTGGCTTGGAATGGTTGTTCAAAAATATCAAAATCTCGACGATGATAGGTAAGTAATTTTGGTTGTTTTGTGGAGTTGCTGCATTCATTGGGTACTTACGTCAATAGGTGTAGAGGCATTGTGGTTTTCTAAATAAGTTCTAAATCAGGCAAAACAGAAGTAACTAATAAGTCTTTTTGTTGAAAAAATTGCCCCCTTGTAAAATAATACAGCTACCGACGCGTTTTTTGAAAATTATTATCACAAAAAAAATTATTTATAAAATTATGAATTATCATATGAAAAAACATCTGGCTTTCTTTTCTTTACTCCTCATTACAATATCTCCTTTATTTGCGCAAAATGATTTCCCTTTTGATAACCCTTCACTGCCCTATCAGAATACGATCACTACAGCAGCCCCTTTTCTGCTCATTGCTCCTGACTCCCGTGCAGGTGGGATGGGAGACATGGGTGTGGCTACTTCCCCAGACAATTACTCACAACACCACAACCCGGCAAAATACGTGTTTAACAAACAGGTCTTCGGAATTGGCATTGCCTATAGTCCCTGGCTTAAACAGTTAGTCAATGACGTGCATCTGGCGTATTTATCTACTTTTTGGAAAGTTACCGAAAACGATGCGATCGCTTTTGCGTTAAGATATTTCTCTTTGGGTGAAATTCAATTTTATGACGCCAATGGAAACCCTCTAAATACTGCTCATCCTAACGAGTTTTCACTTGATTTTACTTATTCAAGAAAACTTTCCAAAATTGTCTCCATGGCTATAACCCCTCGCTTTGTTTATTCAAATTTAGGGACTGGATACCAGAGCCAAAATACTGGTTCTGAAATGAAAGCCGGTTTGGCGGGAGCAGTGGATATTTCTCTCTTTGTTAATAAAGAGTTTGCTCATTATAATAGCAATATTAAGAGTTCAGAATTGATGTTTGGTGCTAATATTTCTAATATCGGAAATAAAGTATCCTATACCAATAGCGATATACGTCGCGATTTTCTTCCCTGCAACTTGCGTTTGGGATTATTTTATAACATAAACATTGACGATTATAATAAAATTGGCTTTGGCGTTGAAGCTGCAAAACTCTTAGTGCCTACGCCGCCCATTTATTACGGACTGGATACTACTACAGCAACTCGCCCGCTCTACGGAAATGGAGTAGACTTAGATAAAATAAATCCGATTGTTGGTATTGCCCGATCTTTTTACGATGCTGCCGGAGGTTATGGAATAAATCCTAAAGGTTGTTTTAATGAAGAAATGAGAGAACTAACTTGGGCATTCGGATTAGAATACTCTTACAGAGATATTTTATTTGTGAGGGCAGGTTCATTTCTCGAAAATAAATTCAAAGGAAACAGAAAATATGCTACGGTTGGCGTAGGTGTAAAATACAGCATCTTTGCTATAGATGTTTGTTATTTATTTGCATTTACACAATATCACCCACTCGAAAACTCTCTAAAATTTACACTCACCTTTATGTTAGATTCTTTTAATAAAGAAAGTATCAAAAATCAAGGAAAATTGAACTAAAATCATTCAGAAATATGCGTGTTGGAACAGGGTATGATATTCATCAATTGGTTGTCAGTAAAGAATTAGACTTTAAGTTATCCGGAATTTCTATTCCGTTTGAAAAAAGATGTGTGGCGCACTCCGACGGAGATGTCGCCATTCATGCTTTAATTGATGCTCTGTTCGGAGCCGCCGCCTTAGGCGATATTGGCACTCATTTTCCGGATACCGACCCAGCTTACAAAAATGCTGACAGCGCTCAACTACTCCTCCATTGCCGCCAACTGCTCGAAATAAATGGTTTTGTCATTGAAAATATCGATATCACCATTATTATAGAAAAACCGAAGTTAGCATCTTACATTCCTTCAATGAGAAACAAACTCTCAGAACTATTAAATATCAATCTTTCCCAAATATCAATCAAAGCCAAAACCAACGAACAATTAGACGCCATTGGCAGGGGAGAGGCAGTAGCAGCACAAGCAACTGCTTTGATTGTAGAAAATTAATTAACCATTAACCATTAATCATTATGAAAAAATCCACCCTTTTTACCCTTTTCCTCTGTATAATCGCAAATTTAATATTTGCGCAAAGCAGATTAAACCCTTCAAAAATAATGAACATTCCAGACACTATTAAGAACAACCCACTCATTGAGAATTGGTTGACGCCGTACGAAACGCCACCATTCGATAAGATTAAAACGGAACACTTTTTGCCGGCTTTTAAATTTGCAATAGAAATGGCTGATAAAGAGATTGAAGCGATTGCAAACTCTGGAAAACGCCCCGGCGAGCCGGAACCGCCGCTTCAGAGACCTCGATTTGAAACCGTGATTATTCCGTTAGAAAATGCCGGACAACTGCTGTCGCGCGTGTCGGGCGTGTTCTACAATTTGATCTCATCCCATACTTCACCCGAACTGCAAGAGCTGGCAAAAGAGATTAGCCCCATGATGACGGAATATGCCAACAAAATTTATTTGAACCATAACCTGTTTCTTAAAGTACAACATGTGTATTCAGAGAAAGATTTGATAACCAATGAAGAAGATTTGATGTTGTTGGAAAAAACATATCAAAACTTTATTCGCAGCGGCGCAAAACTTGATGAACAGCAAAAGGAGAAATATCGCGAACTCTCCATGAAGTTGTCAAAGGTATCTCTTCAGTTTGGCGAAAATGTACTCAATTATACCAATGAGTTTTATAGAACTTTTGCCGATGACTCCCGACTTAAAGGAATATCGAAAACCGATTTGGAGATTGCGAAAAGCAAAGCCAAAAGTAAAAGCATGGAAGGCTATCTGTTCGATTTGAGCCAACCCAGCTATTTGGCAATCATGACTTATGCCGATGACAGAGCGTTACGTAAAGAGTTCTTTATGGCGTACAATGCCAGAGCCTTTCATGGAACACACGATAACACTGAAATGATTAAGGAAATTTTACAAACCAGATATGAGATTGCACGACTGTTAGGTTATGAAAATTATGTTGCTTATGCATTAGAAGACAGAATGGCAGAAAATGCTGAAAATGTGTATAAATTATTGAACGACTTAGCCGAACCTTCCATTGCAGCAGGAAAAAAGGAGGTGAAAGAAGTGCAGGAATTTGCCAAATCGTTAGGATTTAATGAAACAGTGCAACGTTGGGATTTTTCTTATTATGCTGAAAAACTGAAAGATAAAAAATACAGTCTGAATGATGAACTGCTAAAACCCTATTTCAAATTGGAAAAAGTGATTGATGGCGTTTTTCAGTTGACAGAAGATTTATTCGGTTTGTCTTACGTAAAAAACGACAAAATTCAGGTCTATCATCCTGATGTTACGGCGTATGAAGTGTTTAGAGGCAAGAAATTTATGGGTGTTCTCTATTTGGATTTTCACCCCCGCGAATCGAAACGCGCCGGCGCATGGATGAACTCCTACCGCGAACAACGTAGAGATGGCGAACGTGATATTCGCCCAATTGTTACACTAAATATGAACTTTACCCCCTCTACCGAAACCAGCCCTTCGCTGCTGACTTTTGGAGAAGTGGGTACTTTCTTGCATGAGTTTGGGCACGCCTTACACGGCTTGCTTTCCGATGTGAAGTATGAATCCTTGTCGGGCACAAGCGTTTCCCGAGATTTCGTTGAACTCCCCTCTCAAATTTTAGAAAACTGGGCAACAGAGCCGGAATTTCTGAAAACATTTGCCTATCATTATCAAACCGGAGCATTGATTCCTCAAGATTTAATTATAAAACTGAAAGAAGCAGACACTTTTTTGGCAGGCTACGCTTTTTGTCGCCAACTCTCTTTTGGCTATGTTGACATGATGTGGCATACGATGGACCCGAAGAAGATAGACAATATTGC
>WQSU01000041.1 GCA_009787675.1 Lentimicrobiaceae bacterium | reverse complement strand
ATTATATTGCTAAGGCAGAAGAGTTTGGTACTCACTACCCCGAAGAACCCATGGCGCCGGATTTTCTATATAAGGCAGGTTTGTTGGCAATGACCGTTGCCAAGACTTCGCAAAGTAGTGACGAAACAGCTGTGTACACCCTAAAAGCACTCACCCTTTTTGATGACATTCAAAGAATTTATCCTGACTTTAATGGTATCAAGAATTGTATCATCAACAAAGGGATGATTTATGATGACATTCTTCATGATTATGAAAATGCTGAAATCTTTTATAGAGAGTTTATTGCAAGATATCCTACAGATACTTTAGCCATTAACATAGAATCTTATCTTCCCTATCTTGGAAAAACTCCGGAGGAGATCATTTCGGAATTAGGGCAATAAGAAATCTATCCCGAATAAATAAAGTTGTTATGGTTTTGACTATGTTCAAGACCTTAAATGACAATTTGAACCATAGTATTTTTTTTTTTGTTCTTTTGCCGCTTTAAAATCCAATCTATAAACATATAACATTATGCCAAAAATTTCCAACAAAGGGATAGCCATGCCCCCCTCCCCAATTCGTAAATTAGTTCCTTTTGCAGATGCAGCTAAACAACGCGGAATGAAAGTTTTTCATTTAAATATAGGACAACCCGATATTGAAACGCCACAATGCGCCTTAGATGCCGTGAAAAACAACAGTTTAAAAGTAATTGAATACAGCCACTCGGCAGGCAATTTGAGCTATCGTAAAAAGTTGGTGGAATACTACAAAAGCGTGGGAATTGAACTTACCCCCGACGAAATTATCATCACCAACGGCGGCTCGGAAGCCATCCTGTTTGCTTTCAACACTTGCTTGGATAATGATGATGAGGTGATTATACCTGAACCATTTTACGCCAACTATAACGGCTTCGCCATCTCTTGCGGCGTAAAGGTAAAACCCATTGTTTCTTCTATTAAAACCGGCTTCGCACTCCCTGAAATTGAGGAGTTTGAGAAGATTATTACGCCTAAAACAAAAGCGATCATGATTTGCAACCCAAACAATCCTACCGGATATTTGTATTCGAAAGAGGAGATTGAAAAATTGGGAGCTTTAGCAAAAAAACACGATCTTTATCTCTTTGCCGATGAGGTATATAGAGAGTTTTGCTACGATGGCGCCAAACATTTCTCGGTGATGGATCTTAAAGATATTGACCAACACGTGGTATTGATGGATTCCGTTTCTAAACGCTACAGCGCGTGTGGTGTGCGCGTGGGAGCCTTTATCTCTAAAAACAAAGAGGTTATGACTACTGCCATGAAGTTTGCACAAGCACGGTTAAGTCCCCCCACCTACGGACAAATTCTTGGAGAAGCCGCCTGCGAAACCCCGCAATCCTATTTCAACGAAGTGGTTCGCGATTATGTAGCCCGTCGGAATTGCGTTGTGGAAGCTATCAACAAGATGCCCGGTTGCTTCTGTCCCAACCCTAAAGGCGCTTTCTACGCCGTTGCCAGCCTTCCCATTGACGATGCCGACAAGTTCTGTCAATGGCTGTTAGAATCGTTCAACCTCAACGGTAAAACCGTTATGTTGGCGCCTGCCACCGGCTTCTATTCCTACCCTGCCCCAGTGAAAAACGAAGTACGCATTAGTTACGTACTAAATGTGAATGATTTGCAAGGCGCAATGGAATGTCTGGCAGAAGCGGTGAAGGTTTACCCGGGACGAGTTGACAATTTATAAACTCTTTGCTCGAAGTTCTTCCATATCAGTTGCTACTAGCATTCCCATAGGAATATCAAATACTGTTCTTGCGCCGGTTTCTCCTTCTAAGGATAAGCGGTGGGCAGCGCGGGCGTAGGCAACCATCACATTTGCAGTAAATTCTGGATTGCTGTCTAATTGCAGAGAGAACTCTATGCGCTGTTGGTGCTCCTCTTTTCCGGTGGTTCCTGTGCGAAAAACAAAGCCGCCGTGTGGCATTTGCTGATGTCCTGCGTTAAACTGCTCTTCCGATATAAAATGAACGAAAGTATCGTAATCGCTAAAGTAGTTGGGCATTGTTTTGATAGTCTGCTCAATGTAGTCCAAATCTGCGTTGGCTTCAGCCACAACAAAGCAGTCGCGGAGATGCTTTTGACGGGGGGACAGTGTTGGGTTGGAGCAGCTTCGCACGGCGGCAACTGCGCTCTCAATGGGAATGGTGTATTGTGCGGCAAATTTCACGCCTTTTATGCGCCGTATGGCATCAGAGTGCCCCTGACTGACGCCTCTGCCCCAAAAAGTATAGTCGCAGCCTTTGGGCAGGCACGCCATGCCCAACACGCGCATGAGGGAAAACAAGCCCGGATCCCAACCCGTAGAGATAATGCTGATTTTCTTCGATTTTCGGGCGGCTTCATCCACCATTTTAAAATATTCAGGAATTTTCGCATGATTATCGAAACTGTCTATGCAATTATATAGAGATGCAAAATAAGGCGCCTGTTCCATTAAATCGGTGGCAGAACCTCCACAGAGCATCATCACATCAATAGCATGGATGTGCTTTTCAGCCTCTTCTATCTTATTAACTTTAACTCCGGCGAAGGCTGTTTTTATCGTGTTGGGGTCTCTGCGCGTGAAAATCGCCACAAGCTCCATATCTTCATTTTGACTTATGGCATATTCTACGCCACGTCCCACGTTGCCATAACCTGCTATGGCTAATCTGATTTTTGACATAATTTAGTGATATTATTCTATAAATGATGGCGAAAATATAAAAAATAGACATCTTTCTGCCTTAATGAATCACTTTACAAGTTACCCCTCTTTTTTCTATATCTTCTTTAATCATCTCCAATTGTTTTTTTTGTTGCAAGTTAACTGTAACTAAAACCATAACATGTCCCACGGGTACAGAAGTAATTGAGCGTTCGTGAACAATATCTTGAATGTTGGCTTTAAATTTTTCAAAAACGGCTATTATATTTTGCAGTTCTCCGGCTTGGTCCGGAACAACCACTCGAATGGTGGTGCGAAGTCCTTCCAGATACATTCCTTGATCAATGATTTGCTGCAGCAGGCTCATATTCACGTTTCCGCCGCTAATCACGGGGACAACATGGTCTCCCAACTGCGTTTTGCGCGTTATGGCGGCAGCGAGTGCAGCGGCGCCCGAAGGCTCAACGAGCAACTTTCCACGTTGCAGCATCAAATAGGCGGCATGGGCAATTTCGTCGTCGCTCACTGTAATCAGTTCATCCACATATTCTTCAATGATTTTAAATGTTAAATCACCCGGTCGTTTCACGGCAATCCCGTCGGCGATGGAAATTGCAGAAGCGAGGGTGATAATTTCTCCTTTTTCATGAGATGCTAACATGGAAGCAGTGTTTTCGGCTTCAACGCCAATAATTCTAATGGAAGGCTTCATCTCTTTCATGGCAATGGCAATTCCGCTAATCAATCCGCCGCCACCGATAGGAACAAGAACGGTATCTACATCAGGACATTGCATGAAGATTTCCAACCCCACCGTTCCCTGTCCTGCAATAATTTCAGGATCGTTAAAAGGATGAATATAAGTAGCATTGTGCGTTTTGCAGTACTCTTGCGAGGCGGAGTAAGCATCATCAAACGAATCACCTGCAAAAATGACATCGGCTCCGTAAGCACGCGTGGCATTAGCTTTTGTGGGCGGCGTAAAGGTGGGCATGAAAATGGTGCTTTTTAATCCCAACTTGGTAGCGGAAAACGCAACACCCTGCGCATGGTTGCCGGCAGAAGCCGCTACTACCGGACGTGCTCTCTCCTCTTCCGTCAAGTGTGAAATTTTGTTAAAAGCGCCCCGCACTTTGAAGGAACCGGTAGTTTGCAAGTTCTCTAACTTCATCAAAATGTTAGTCCCTGCCAACTTCGAAAATGTTTTTGTTGACATCAAAGGGGTGCTCTTAATCGTATCGCGCATGCCTTGTTGGGCGGCGATAATGTCGGCGTATTTTATCATAGAGGTATGGGTGTATGGGTGTAATTTTAATTGTTAATTGTTAATTGTTTGAGATACAAGCTCAGTATCAGTCTCTGCTTCAGGAGTATAGCCGTAGGCAGGGCATTTGTGAGCGGTGTAACATGAAGTGGCAATGCATGCAAGCATTACAATACATAATAAGGTCATAATGATACGTTTCATACTTTTATGGTTTTAATGATTAATTTCTAATTTCTAATTTTTAATTCCTAATTTCCCCCAATATCACCCTCACAATCTCAAGTATTGCCTCTGGTTGCGCAAACTGTTTTATTTTTTGTGCCATTGTCTCCGATTTTTCAGGTTCGTTCATCAACAGGAGCAGCGTTTCATACAATTTTTCCTTCACTTCTTTATCGGGTAGCAGAATGGCGGCGCCCGCATCTGAAAGTTGGCGGGCATTGGCAGTTTGGTGGTCTTCTGCGGCGGTAGGTAGCGGAACGAGTATGGTGGGAAGCCCCACAATGGCAAGTTCAGCAATGGCAAGCGCACCGGCGCGAGAAACAATAAAGTCGGCTACACTGTATGCCAAATCCATACGCTTGATAAAAGGGAAAATTTTTATATTTTGCGACATTAAATCAGATATTTGCGCCTCGTTGGCATGGTAAAACAGTTCGCCTGTTTGCCATAAAAATTGGCAATCTATTTTTTTAAACTCATTAATATATGTTAAAACAGCCTGATTGATTGTTCTTGCGCCCTGACTTCCGCCAATGATTAAAACTGTTTTTTTATTTTTATCAAGTTTAAAGAACGAGAATGCTTCTTCTAATTTGGGTTTGAAGTTAATGATTTCGGAGCGCACAGGATTTCCCGTTTTCACTATTTTATTTTTAGGAAAGAAGCGTTCCAAGCCATTGTATGCCACACAAATTTTTGCTACTTTTTCAGAGAGCCATTTGTTTGTTTTTCCCGGATAGGAATTTTGTTCTTGAATGACAGTCGGTATCTTCAATGCCTGCGCCGCACGCAACGCCGGACCGCTAGCGTAGCCTCCCACGCCAATCACAACATCAGGTTTGAATTTGAGCATCGTTTGCCGGGCTTTACGCATTGTTTTTAGCAACACAAACGGAAGTTTAACATTGCTTTTGATGCCACTCCACGACATATCTCTGCGGATGCCGAAGACATCCAGACCTACAATATTAAAGCCTGCTTCCGGCACACGGGTCATCTCCATCTTTCCGTTTGCGCCAATAAACAGAATTTCTGCCTCGGAAATCTCTTTTTTTAATTGGTGGGCAATAGCTAATGCGGGGAAAATGTGCCCACCGGTGCCGCCTCCTGAAATAACAAAACGTTTCATATTATTCATCTATTTTTTTGAAATTCTTTCTTGCAAACCTTTAAATATCACAAAGGAAACAGGTACAAACAACAATCCTAAAATAGTTGAAATGAGAAAACCACCAGCGGCAGAGATGCCAATGGAGATATTTTCAGCCGCCCCTGCACCGCTTTCCATTAATGCTGCTAAAATGAAAAATACCAACATAAAGCTCAAGGCAAATACAAACATTTGTTGTCCACCCGACTTAAGTTCGTCGCGTGTCATTCCTGAATATTCATAGGTAAACCCTGTAGGCAACTCTTGCGCTGCAATTGCTGCGGCATTCATTGCTTGACAGGTGCTGTACCCCTCCTGTGGCGTAATATTGATTGTCGTGCAGGGAAACATATTGTATCGCTTAATCAGGTCGGAGCCATAAACGGTTTTTAGGGTAACCATCTCATACTGTGGCACATTTACGATGTAGATACGTGCATAGTTTTGAATAAATGTTTCATTGTGAATGGGGTTATCGCTGCGGTTTAGAACATTCACTGCAGCCATGTCGGGATCGGTAGCCAACGAAAAAAACACCTGAATGGTGGCGCTACCATCGTTGTTAGCAGAAGAAACCATGTAGGTCTTTCCCTCTACGCCGTTAATTTTCTCTTCCAAAGGTGCGATAATAGAGTTGAGCACCACATCGGCATTAGCGCCCGGATAGCTTGCAGAAACCTCAACGGTGGGCGGCGCAATATCCTGAAATTGTTGAATGGGCAAAGAAGTAAGCCCCACCAAACCCATAATCACAATAACAATAGAAATTACTGTAGAGAGAACGGGGTGATTTATGAAGGTTTGGAGCATAGAATATTATATTTTAAGAGTTAAAAAATTAAAATTTAAAGATTTAAGACTTTAAAAAATAATAATTTAAAAAATCAGGCACAAAAATAGAGTTTTTTTATTATGGTTTAAAAACTCATATATAGAAATCAATAAATGGCATCCTCAAAACATAGAAGTAGCAGATAGGGCAGGGTGAAATTAAAAAAAACGTGATACATTGTGGCGAGGGGTTGCCCGAAATACCGCTTTCAGTTTCAGCAAGTTATTTAGATTTTTGTCAATACATTTCAGTAGTTTCTTTGATTTTTTCCACACAAATGTCCATTATCTCAACTCCGTAATCTGCCCCTTCAGCATTGCAATCTTGGTTTCCGCGTCGGCTTGTTTTTTGCGCTCAGCGGCAACTACTTGCTCCGGTGCACCTGCCACAAATTTTTCGTTCGACAGTTTGTTTAGCACCGATTTCAAAAAACCTTCCTGATAATTCAGCTCGGCTTCCAATTTGGCAATTTCTTCTTCAACATTGATGGATACAGGCACAGAAAATTCGGTTGTGCCAACTAAATAAGAGATTGTATTTGAAGGTTTTTCGTCCGTAATTTTTATCTCCGAAACATTGCCCAATTTCTTTATTACCTCATCATAATATTTATTATATTCACCTTTTACATAAAGAATAATGCTTTCTTTTGGCGAAATATTTTTTGAAGCGCGAACATTTCGAATGTTTGTGATTACTTCCTTAATTTTTTCAAAATCAGAAATAATAATATCTTGGTTTTCAACAGTTTTAAATTTAGTTTTTGAGAACATTATGCTTTGGCATTGATAAGATTCTTCAGGAATAGTTGGTACACACTCGTGTAATGACTTTAATAATTCTGATAGTTCTTTATAAAGTTCTTCGGTAATAAAGGGCATAAATGGGTGTAATAATTTTAATAATTCCATAAATGCAAGAAGTGTCATCTTGTAAGTTGACACAAATACAGGTTTACCAAATTCAGGTTTTATTATTTCCAAATACCACGCACAAAAATCGTCCCAAAATAATTTGTAAATTAACATCAATGCATCTGATAATCTGTATTTTGACAACAAATCTTCAACTTCAATTTTGGTTTTTTGTAATAGAGTGCCAAAGCATTTTATAGCAAGAAAATCTGATTCTGACATTTTATCAGATTTGTCTATTTCCCAACCTTTTACAAGTCGTAACGCATTCCAAATCTTATTGTTAAAATTCCGACCCTGTTCGCAAAGGGCTTCGTCGAAAGGGAGGTCATTTCCAGCAGGCGAAGAAAGCAACATGCCCATTCGCACGCCGTCTGCGCCGTATTTGTTCATCAACTCTATTGGATCAGGGGAATTGCCGAGCGATTTACTCATTTTCCGTCCGATTTTATCGCGTACAATACCCGTAAAATACACATTCTTAAAACATTCTTTTCCGCGATACTCGTAACCCGACATAATCATGCGCGCCACCCAAAAGAAAATAATTTCGGGTGCAGTTACCAAATCATTGGTAGGGTAATAGTATTTAATATCTTTATTGTCAGGATTATTTATGCCGTCGAATACCGATATGGGCCACAGCCACGACGAGAACCACGTGTCGAGGCAATCCTCGTCCTGCCGCAAATCTTCAATTGACAATGAATAATTGACCATTGACAATGCTTTTTTGTAGGCTTCTTCTTTGGTTTGTGCAACTACAAAACCGCCCTGCGGCAAATACCACGCCGGTATTTGATGTCCCCACCAAAGTTGGCGGCTAATGCACCAGTCTTTAATGTTTTCCATCCAATGACGGTAGGTGTTTTTAAGTTTTTCAGGGTAGAATTTAATGGTATCATTCTCAACGGCATCAATGGCAGGTTTTGCCAAATCTTCCATTTTCAAGAACCACTGCATTGAAAGTTTCGGCTCAATAGGCACATCAGTACGTTCCGAAAAGCCCACTTTGTTGGTGTAGGGTTCAATTTTTTCCAAAAGCTCTGCTGCCTCCAAATCTTTTTCAATTTTTTTACGGCAATCAAACCTGTCCATTCCGGCGTACATGGCGCCGTTGTCGTTCAACGTGCCGTTATCGTTGAAAATATCGATGGATAGAAGATGATATTTTTCGCCCAGCATATAGTCGTTGATGTCATGCGCAGGTGTAACTTTGAGGCATCCCGTACCAAATTCCATATCTACATATTCGTCTTCAATCACAGGAATTTCGCGGTTGATGATCGGAACAAGCACCCGTTTTCCTTTCAAATGCGCCGTTTTAGGATTGTTGGGATTAATGCACATTGCCGTATCACCAAAAATGGTTTCGGGACGGGTGGTAGCAACGATGGCAAAACCGTTTTCTCCCACAATTTTATATTTCAAATAATACAATTTGCCTTGTTGTTCCTTGTGATTAACCTCTTCGTCAGAAAGTGCGGTTAATGCTTTGGGATCCCAGTTTACCATTCGCACACCGCGATAAATTAACCCTTTTTCATACAAATCACAAAAAACTTTGATAACGCTTTGAGAACGTTTTTCGTCCATCGTGAAACAGGTTCTGTTCCAATCGCAGGAAGCGCCAAGTTTTTTGAGTTGTTCAAGGATAATGCCGCCGTGTTTGTGCGTCCATTCCCAAGCATGTTTGAGAAATTCCTCACGTGTAAGGTCTGACTTGTTGATGCCCTCAGCCGCGAGTTTAGCAACTACCTTTGCCTCAGTGGCAATGCTTGCATGATCAGTACCCGGCACCCAGCAGGCGTTTTTGCCCTGCATGCGCGCCCTGCGCACCAACACATCCTGTATTGTATTGTTCAGCATGTGTCCCATGTGCAACACCCCCGTAACGTTAGGCGGCGGGATCACTATAGTGTAAGGTTCGCGTTCATCTGGCGTAGAGGCAAAGAATTGATGCTCTTCCCAAAATTTATACCACTTGTTTTCAATCTCTTTGGGGTCGTACTTTGTAGAAATTTCCATCGGTTAACTGTTTTTTTAAATAGGGGGGCAAAAATAACAGAAAAGTAAAATAAAAATTAGCTTCTTTCACTCAACTCCAACCACCGCATGGTCTTCTCATCAATCTCCTCCGAAAACTGCTGGTAGGCAACGCTCCACTCATTGAGTTCCTGCGCCGCACCCACTCCACTATTCATTTTCTGCAATAATGTTTCTTTCTCCCTTTCCAACTTTGGAATCTCTACCTCTAACAGTTCCAACTCTTTACGTTCTTTCCAGGTGAGAGGTGAGGAATGAGAGGTGAGAGGTGAGGAAGGAGAGGTGAGAGATGCTTCGTCCTTTCGCGCTTTCGTGGTTTCGTGCTTTCGGCGTTCCGCTTTCTGCTTCTCCACCCTATATTCCGTATAGTTTCCATAGAAGTCCTTCACTTTTCCATTTCCTTCAAACACAAAAAGATGATCCACCAATTTGTTCATAAACCAGCGGTCGTGCGACACTACCAAAATACATCCCTGATAATGCGTTAGAAAATCTTCCAGCAGGTTGAGTGTGTCTATATCAAAATCGTTGGTAGGTTCATCAAGGATGAGAAAATTAGGATTTTTTAAGAGTGTAATGAGGAGGCTCAGTTTTCGTTTTTCGCCGCCGCTCAAATCTTCGTAATAGGTATATTGCTGTTCATATTTGAATCCAAAATAGTTCAGGAATTGCGAAGCGCCCACATAGTTGCCATTTTCCAAACGAATCACTTCGGCGTGTTCTTTTACAATGTCAATCACACGTTTGTTGCCTTTCACGGGGAGTCCATCTTGCGCAAAGTAGCCAAACTGAATGGTTTGTCCGGGCACAATTCTTCCTGCGTCGGGCAAGATTTCATTCACCAACAATTTCAACAATGTTGTTTTCCCTGTACCGTTCTTGCCCACGATGCCGCACTTTTCACCTTTTTTAAAAGTGTAGGAAAAATCATCCAATATCAGTTTGTCAGGATAGGAAAAATCTATATTGTTAATTTCCAATATTTTATTTCCAAGTCGTTCCGTACGTACATGGAAGCCGTCGGCTTGTTTCTCCACTCTGCGCGTGGCGTTTTCTTTCAAATCCTCAAATGCGTTGATACGCGCTTTGGCTTTGGTGGTGCGCGCAGAAGGAGAGGTGTGCACCCACTCCAACTCTTTGTAGTACAACTGCTTTATTTTCTCCAATTCTGCACTTTCGTTAGCCATGCGTTCCGCTTTTTTCTCTAAATAATAATCATACTTGCCTTTATATTGATACAGTTTTTGATTATCCAATTCAATAATATTATTACACACCTGGTCTAAAAAATAGCGGTCGTGTGTAACCATCAATAATGTTGTGTTTGAAGTAGATAGATATTCTTCCAACCATTCAATCATATCAATATCCAAGTGGTTGGTGGGTTCATCCAAAATCAGCAAATCGGTGTCGGAGATGAGGGTTTTGGCGAGGGCGGTTTTCTTTCGCTGTCCCCCCGATAACTCACTAACATTCTTAAAAATATCGTCGATGCCAAAACGGGAAAGAATCTCTTTCACTCTGCTTTCCAAGTCCCAGGCATGCAGGCGTTCCATTTCGGAAAGTGCGTGTTCAAAGCGTACCAAATTCTCTTGATTCTCATTCCTTTTCACTAACGACAGAGCCGTTTCATATTCTTTCACCACCTTAATGGCAGGCGAATTGGAATCGAAAATCACATCCATCACCGAATAGTTGTCTGCCACTGTTTCCAGTTGTGGCAGATAAGAAACGGTGATGTTATTTCTCACTGTAACTTTTCCTGAATCAGGAAAATCCAATCCTGTAATGATATTCAGCAAGGAGGATTTTCCGGCGCCATTTCGAGCAATCAGCGCTGTTTTCTGTCCTTTCTCAATGCCAAAGGTAATATCCTCGAAAAGCAACTTTTCGCCAAAGGATTTTGTCAGTTTTTCTACGGTAAGGTAATTCAAAATAGTGGTTAGTGGTTAATGATGTTTTTCTGCCAACTCCTCCAGCACTTCTTCCGCACGCTTCAACGCCAAATCAATATGAGGACAAATGTTTTCTCTTCCAATCTGGTCGGCAAAGCCTGAGTTTACCAATACTTCGTTTACCCGTTCGTTTATGCCTGACAGTATAATAAATATTTTTGAGTTTTTGGAAAGGCGGTACAAGCTACGCAGGTTGTATAAGCCAGTAGAGTCGATGAATGGGACTTTACGCATACGGATAATGCGGATTTTGGGTTTTTCGTGCGTGCTGTCCATTTCTTCTTCTAATTTGTTGGCAATACCAAAGAAGAATGGACCTTCTATTTCGTACATTTCTACGCCTTTGGGCAGGGTTATTTTTTCGTTTTGAGATTTGATTTCAGTTTCGGTATTCATGTCGTATTCATCACGAATGACAGATATGGATGAAGTTTCAGCAACGCGTTTCATGAATAGGAATGT
This sequence comes from Lentimicrobiaceae bacterium, assembly GCA_009787675.1. GTDB lineage: Bacteria > Bacteroidota > Bacteroidia > Bacteroidales > WCHB1-69 > WRNX01. The sequence continues at coordinate 568 of WQSU01000041.1, read as the reverse complement.
TGCTAAAATCAAACCAAATTCTATGGCAACGGTTAAGTCAAAAATTACAGTTAAAAAGAATGTTAATAATAACACCAGCACATCGTAAAACGGATTTTTCAATAGCGATTTAAAGGTGCGCCACTCACTCATGTTATAGGATACCACAATAAGGATTGCCGCCAAGGTTGCCATTGGGATATATTGGGTCAAGTTTCCCAAAAACAGCAAGATCACCAATAACACTACCGCGTGAACCATTCCTGACACAGGTGATCTTCCGCCGTTGTTGATGTTTGTCATAGTGCGGGCAATGGCGCCGGTAGCAGGGATACCCCCAAACAGAGGTGTGATCAGGTTGGCAACACCCTGCGCCATGAGTTCGGTGTTAGAATTGTGCTTTTCGCCAATCACACCGTCGGCAACGGTTGCCGAAAGCAGGCTCTCGATGGCGCCCAGCATGGCAATGGAAAACGCCGCCGGCAGCAGCATTTGAATGGTTTTGAAGTCAATTACCGGCGTAACGGGCTTTGGAAGCGAGGGGTCTATCGTGTAGCGGTTGCCGATGGTTTCCACCGGCACACCAAAC
>WQSU01000040.1 GCA_009787675.1 Lentimicrobiaceae bacterium | reverse complement strand
AAATAAAATATTTTCAATATGAAAGGAATTGGTGAAAATATTTTCTTAATTCAGATAATAAAATACTATTGCCAACTGAAATAGAGCGCTTCAAAGAAGTTAGCGATTATATCAAGGCAGAAATGGCATTGAAGTCAGGAGATTAGTGATGAAAAAAATTATTTTTTTGTTTGTGCCTAATTTATAGCTTCAGGCTTTACTGTGTAAACACATACATCAAAATATTTGCCCCCATCTGTAATGCTTTGGTGCGCGTAGCCTCCGAATCTTTGTGCACCATATAGTCCTCCCAGCCATCGCCAAGGTCAGCTTCGTAGGAATAAAGACAGACTAAACGCCCATCCCAGAACAATCCGAATGCCTGCGGAGGTTTATTGTCATGTTCATGTATTTTAGGCAATCCATTCGGAAAACTATATTTTTGATGAAAAACAGGGTGATTATAAGGAAGCTCCACAAATTCAAACTCCGGAAACACTCGTTTCATGGCGGGGCGAATAAATTTATCCAAGCCGTAATTATCGTCAATATGCAAAAAACCACCGGCAATTAAGTAGTTGCGCAGATTTTGCGCCTCAGCATCATTAAACACTACATTACCGTGTCCCGTTAGGTGCACAAACGGATAGCGGTATAAATCGGGGCTCCCCACCTCAACTACCTCATACTTTGGATGTAACGTCATTTCCAAGTTTTGATTACAAAAAGCAATTAAGTTTTTTAAAGAAGTAGGGTTGGCATACCAATCGCCACCCCCACGATATTGAATCAATGCAATTTGTTGTGCATTCAGCAGATGGGTAAATAGCAAAATGGATAATAATAAAAATGTCCTTTTCAAAGCTTTCTTTTTAGATAAAGTTTCCTAACGCTCAAAATTACAATAAAAGTATAAATAGGTTAAATAAATATTATCTTTGCACTTTCTTAATTGTAAATTTATTTTTTTATGGAACAACAACCTTATTATCATCGCAAGCCTGAATCTGGAAGCCGTAAGTTTTGGCGTGTCGTGTTCGGCTCAATGGTTGGTATTATTTTCACTACCATTCTGTTCTTCTTTTTAAGCATGTTTATCGCACTGGGCATGGTAGCTGCCTTAAGCACCTCCTCAGAGCCCGCCATTAAAAGCAATTCTGTGCTTAAAATCACACTAAACGGCAATATTGAAGAACGTGGCGAAGACAACCCGTTTGAAAACACGGCTTTTGAAAGTTATGCCGAAACCGCTACCGGCTTAGACGATATTTTAAACTGTATTGCTGCAGCAGCAAATGACCCTAATATTAAAGGAATTAGCCTTGAAATCAGTTACGTTTCGGCAAGAATTGCTACTCTCACCGAAATTAGAAATGCATTAGAAAACTTTAAAAACTCCAGAAAATTTATTTATGCCTATAGTGAAACTTATTCACAGGGCGCATACTACCTTTCTTCTGTTGCCGATAAAATGTTTATGAGCAATCTGGGCAATGTGGATTTAAAAGGATTGGCTTTCCAACTTATGTTTTACAAAGGATTGATAGACAAAATGGATGTTGATGTGCAAATTGTGCGCCACGGAACTTTTAAAAGCGCCGTTGAACCGTATATGTTAGATAAAATGAGTGCCGCCAACCGCGAACAATTGACGCTATTAGTAGATCAGTTATGGAACGTTTTTGCGCAAGACATTTCAGACAGTAGAAATATTTCTGTTGATTCGCTGAATATCATTGCCAACCAAATACTTTCTATGGAAGCTGCAACATGTGAAAAACTTCGATTGGTAGATGGTATTATGTATCCTGTTGAGTATCAGAATTTTTTGCGAGAAGTTTTGGAGCTAAAAGAAAATGCTAAAATAAACGCCACCACAATTAATGCTTACAAAAAATTTGCCGCCGTAAAACAAAAAGCAAATAATGTTGCCATTGTGTATGCTTTTGGAAATATTAACGATGGAAAAGGAGATAATAAAAATATCTATTCCGAAAACCTTTGCAGGGAGATTCGAAAAGCCTATCAAAATGATAAAGTACAAGCGATTGTGTTGCGTGTTAATTCCGGTGGCGGTAGCGCCATGGCATCAGAAATGATTTGGAATGAGATAGAACTGGCAAAAGCCGCCGGTAAAAAAGTGGTTACCTCCATGGGCGATTATGCAGCTTCCGGTGGATACTACATCTCTTGTAACTCCGATTATATTGTGGCTCAGCCAAATACTTTAACCGGCTCTATCGGTGTTTTTGGAGTCATTCCGTCGTTACAAAAAATGTTAAAAAACAAATTAGGCATTACGATTGATGTAGTGAAAAGCAATCTACATGCCGACGCCATGACTGGGGTGGGACGCCCATTAGACGAATTGGAAACCAGAAGATTAGAAAGTTTTATTGAAAATATTTATGATATCTTTACGAAACGGGTTGCTGCCGGCAGAAACCTCTCTATTGAACATGTGTATAAAATTGGAGAGGGACGTGTGTGGTCGGGAATTGAAGCGCAGAAATTGGGATTGGTAGATCAATTGGGCGCCATTGATGACGCCGTTGCCAAAGCCGCAGAATTAGCCGAACTCACCAACTACGGCATCATCTGCTACCCTAAAAAACAAGATTTCTTCACTCGATTATTCTCAAAAACAGACTCAGAAACCAAAATAGAACAAGCCCTCCAACAACAACTTGGCGATCTCTACTTCACCTACAAAGGAATCAAAACCGTTACAGAATTATCCGGCGTACAAGCCCGACTCCCCTTTGAACTCATCATTGAATAGGAATGAGAAGTGAGGAATGAGAGGCGAGAAATCCCTTTCTGCTTTCTCCCTTCTCCCATTAATCATTAATCACTAACCACTAATTATATGTTTCTCAGCGCCTTTTATATCTACCTTTGGGTCATGATTGCGATTGCTGTTGCAACCTTCATCACCTTATATTTTGTAGAAGCCGGATACGGCATGCTACGTACCGCCAAATGGGGCAAAACCATCAGCAACAGATGGGCATGGTTCTTTATGGAACTTCCTATCTTTGTGGCTATGATTGTTTTATGGCTCTCATCACCGCACAAGTGGAATATTGTGCCTGTTGTTTTCCTGCTTATTTTTCAATCGCATTACATCCAGCGCACTTTAATTTTTCCTTTTTTACTCAAAGGGAAAGGAAGGATGCCCATTGGCATTATGTGTTTGGGCATCTCTTTCAACATTCTAAATGCCATGATGCAAGGCTATTGGATTTTTCATGTTGCTTATATTCAAGACTCTCCGGCTTTGTTTGTGCAAGCAGGCGCCAGTTGGTTTTATTCGTGGCAGTTTATTTTGGGAATCTGTTTGTTTATTGGAGGTTACTTCATCAACCTCCGTTCCGACTATATCATCAGACATTTACGTAAAGATCCGGATGATACAAAACATTATTTTCCAAAAGGTTTTATGTTTAAATATGTAACCAGCGCTAATTATTTCGGAGAATTGGTAGAGTGGTTGGGATTTGCCATTCTAACATGGTCAATACCCGGTTTAGTGTTCTTTATCTGGACGTTTGCCAATTTGGTGCCCCGCGCACACGCCATCCACAAACGCTACCGGCATGAGTTTCCCGAAGAAATGAAAAATAAAAAATTGAAACGGGTAATTCCCTTTATTTATTAATTAATTGCCGGTAGGTTTCAACCATTTTCTAAAAAACACTATGATTGAGCCAAAGAAAAAAATTCTGTTTATCATAAATCCAATCTCAGGGGGACATAATAAAGCGGAGATTATTAAAGCAATTCCCAAACTATTGGATACTAATAAATTTGACATTTTTTTTACCCATACAAAACGCGCAGGTCATGCTATTGAAATTGCTAAAAACGCTGTAGAACGAAAGATGGATATCGTAGTGGCAATAGGAGGCGACGGCACCATCAACGAAGTAGCCTCACAATTAGTGAATACCAATACCACCTTGGCAATTGTGCCTTGCGGCTCCGGAAACGGTTTGGCGCGCGATTTGAAAATTCCACTCCATTACAAAAAAGCGATTCAACTTATTAATGAACTGAATATTAAAAAGATAGATGCAGGCATTTGTAACCATCAATATTTTTTCAGCCTCGCCGGTGTAGGATTTGATGCTCAAGTGGCTTACGATTTTAATAGAGGCAAACAACGGAAATTTTCAGGATACGCTTGGTCAATTTTCAAAGATTATTTCAATGTTAGAAATCAATTATTTGAAATTGAATTGGATAACGAGAAAATAACTGGCAAATTTTTCTTTGTAACTATTGCTAACTGTTCTCAATGGGGCTACAACGTAAAAGTGGCGCCTCACGCTCGGTTAGATGATGGAATTTTTGCTGTTACCTTTTGTAAAAAGCCAGCTTTCATTTCTATCATTCCTTTTGGAATAAGGATGTTATCGGGAAAAATAAAAGCTTCTTTTAAAACGGCTACCAAAATCTCCATCACCTCAAACAAGCCGTTTTTTTACCACGCCGATGGGGATGCCAAAGGCGTTACCCAACAGGTTGAGGTAAACATTTTACCTGATGCACTGCGTGTTATTTCAAGTCATGTAAAATTTTGAAGAAATTTTTATCCCCTTGTGTGTAATTTAATAAATTCATGTTTCTTTGCAGACCTTTTTAACTTATGAAAAATCCAAAATTAACTTCACGTTTCGCCAAGGCACTTTATGATTTTGCTGTTGAAACAAATAATGTTGAAGCAATAAATCAAGACATCTTGCTTGTAAAGAATGTTATTTCTGAAAATCAAGAACTTAAAGTTGTATTAGAAAGCCCTGTCATTCGGGAAGACAAAAAACAAAAGATTTTTAGAGAAGTTTTTACCGGGAACTTGAACACTATCACTTTTAAGTTTTTTAAGCTCATTCTAAAAAAAAGGAGAGAGCCCCAATTGTTGATGATTTGCAGAGATTTCATTGAATTATATTATGTGAATCACAACATTAAGGAAGCCTCCATTACTTCGGCTCAACCTCTTTCCGAAAAGATGAAAGATTATTTGAAAAACTATATCGAAAAAGATTCTCCTTACACATTTATTCTTCATTTTATTGTAAATCAAGATCTTATTGGCGGTATTATTATTAAAATAGAGGATCTGTACTTTGATGCCAGCATCCAAACAAAAATTAATAAACTGAAAGCCGAATTTTCGCAAAATGCCTATGCCGTAGGTTTTTAATCTTGATCTAATGAATAAAAGTTTGATATGTGAGATTTATAAATTTAACCTATTAACTTTTGCGCTTTGAATACCATCCACCTCCTCCCCGACATTGTTGCAAACCAAATTGCCGCCGGCGAAGTGATTCAGCGCCCCGCTTCTGCGGTGAAAGAGCTGATAGAAAACGCTATTGATGCAGGCGCTACTAAAATTCAACTCATTATAAAAGATGCAGGGAGAACACTCATCCAAGTAGTAGATAATGGAAAAGGGATGAATTTTACCGATGCGCGCATGTGTTTTGAAAGACATGCCACCTCAAAAATAAATACTGCAAACGACCTTTATTGCTTAACGACCAAAGGGTTTCGAGGAGAGGCGCTCGCTTCTATTGCTGCCATTGCTCAAATTGAACTCAAAACAAAACGTGCTGAAGAAGAAACAGGAACCTTAATAGTCACAGAAGGTTCTCAAATAAAAGAACATACACCTACCGCAACACAAGATGGAACATCGTTTTCTATAAAAAACCTGTTCTTTAATGTGCCGGCTCGAAGAAACTTTCTCAAATCAGATGCGGTGGAGTTGGGACATATTGAAGAAGAATTAAATCGTTTATCGTTAATACATTGCGATATTGAGTTTTCTTTTTATCATAATGGAAAATTGATGCAACAACTGCCCGCCTCCAATCAGAAACAACGGATTATCAATGTTTTTGGTGCTCATTTTAAAGACAAACTGTTTCCGGTGGAATTGGATACGGCAACCGTAAAAATTACAGGTTTCATTGCCAAACCGGAAAATGCAAAAAAGAAAAAAAACGAACAGTATTTATTTGTAAATCAACGATTTGTAAAACACTATTTGTTAACCCACGCCGTTGAAACCACCTACAAGGAGTTGATACCAGAAGGGCACAAACCCGCCTTTTTTATTGAGATTACCGTGCCGCCCGCTACCATCGATATCAACATCAGTCCCACAAAAATTGATGTTAAGTTTCAAGATGACAGGATGATATATGCATTTTTAAATGCAGCGGTTAAAAAAACATTAGGCACGCTTTCCTTGATTCCACAAATAGATTTCAACTATAATCCGGAGCATGATTTTTCGGGAATAAAGCCCAAAGAGGTCATCAAGCCACCCTCATTAACTTTAAATCCAAACTATAGCCCCTACAGTTCCAAACCGGAGAAAAAAATCTCAACTTCCGATTCGTGGCAGCAATTTTTATCAGGAATAAAGCAGGAAACAGTTGCCCCTCAACCTGCTGAACCTGAAAAATTGGTTTTCGCGGAAGAACCTAAAAACACAGAAGAGGTGATTGACGAAGCCCAAATCAAATGCTTGCTTTTTTCCGATGCTTATTTGGTTTTCCTTTGGAATGATTTATTGCATATTGTGGATGTGAAAGCTGCGCGCGAGCGGATCTTGTTTGAACATTATTTAAATGCTTTGGAGAATGCACCCATTGTCATTCAACAAAGTATGTTTCCGGAAACCATTACGTTTTCGGCATGCGCCGCAGAAATTGTCAACGACGTGCTGTCAGAATTACGCACTTTGGGTTACGAGTTGGAACAGATTGACCGCACCTCATTTGCCGTGAATGGCACCCCAATAGATCAAAAAAGTTCTGATATACAACAAGTTATAGAGCAATTTGTGGAGATGTACAAAACCCATCAATTTTTACACAAAACAGACAAAAACAGTGCCATTGCCAAGAGTTTGGCAAGACAAAAATGTGGCTCCAAACTTCAAATAACATCCGAACCGGAGCAACAAACCTTTATCAAACAGTGGCTTCACTGCCAGGTTCGGCATATTTCACCGTCGGGCAAAAAAGTGTCGAAAGTTCTTATGAATGAAGAAGTCCATAAACTATTCGAATAATACCAAATATCATTATTATTCTGCTACAAAATGATAAACTACTTGATAATCGTAACCTTCGCCTCTTTATTATAATTGCGAATGATGTAAATACCTGCCGGAAGGTTGAGGGTTAGGGTGGTTTCGGTGCTGTGGGCAGCGCTCCTGCTCACACAGGCGCCGTAAGAACTGTACACCTCTATGGGGGTGTTTTCTGTAAGCCCCTCTACCTTAAATGAATTTCCCGACGAAACAGGGTTGGGATACACCAATAGCTTGCCCTTGGAAGGGGTGTAGTGGAACATATACTCGGTGAGCATCTTTTTGGTGGAGTTCAAACGGGCGCCGTTGGCGGTAATCACCGTGAAGGTATAGTAGGTGGGCGCCAACTCTAACAGGTCGGTGGGCTCACAACCGGCAGAGTAGCTGTAGTCATCCACCGTGTGGGTCTCCATCTCCCTGTTGTCGTTCTTAAACCACTCGCAACCCGTTATTTCATAGCCCTCATTGGCTAATTTGTTGAGGTTGAGCATGAAAGTGTTGTCCCAAAGGGTAACCGCATATTCATCAAACTCAAGACCGTAGAAATGGGCAACCACCGTAACACTGCGGGTTACCTTAAACTCATAAACCGGTTCCTTACAAACCACCGTATCGTTTACAGTCCAGTGAATAAAGCGGTAACCGTCTTTGGCAAATGCCCTCAGCGTTGCCTTTTCGTTTTCTTCGTACTTCCTGCCGCCGGTGGCATAGCCGTAAAGGGTGTCGTTAACCTCTACCGTTACAGTAAACAGGGTCTTCTCGAAATGGGCTACCAAAGTTCGGTCTCTTTCCACCTTAAATTCATAATGGTCTTCGGTAGAAACAACGGCGCTGTCTTCCGTCCAGTGGATAAAACTGTAGCCTGTACGCGGGTATGCCGATGCCGTAAAGTCGGTGCCGTAAGCTATCGCGCCCCCTTCCGACACATTACCTTCATCGGGTGGCTCTGCCAACAGCGTAATCGTATAGAGGTTGGCGGCAAAATTAGCTACCAAATGACACGTCTCCGCAGTCTTAAAGGTAAGTGTGGAGTCCTTGGAAAATTCTACGCCGTTGTGGGTCCAGTTCACAAAGTAATATTCATCATTGGGAGTGGCGGTTATCGTTACCTCGTCTCCGCAGTTAATATTTGTATAGGCGCCTGTTACAGTTCCCCATGCGGGCATATTTGCCGCAGTAGTAACGCTGATGCTGTGCACCTTGAAGTGCGCCACAAAAATATAGGACTTGTCAACCTCCAACGAGAAAGTAGGGTTGGTGGTAATCAAAGAGTCGTTGTTATCGCGCCAGTCTATAAAATCGTAGCAGCCATCAGGAATTGCCTTTATGAGGGTTGTTTGTCCGTAGGGGATGTCGCCACCGCCCAAAAGCTCGCCACCCTCAACGGGGATGCCTATCAACGTTACCGTATGGGTAAGCGGGATAAAGCGGGCGGTCAGGTAGCGGGTGGCAGTTACGGTAAACGGATAGTCAGCACTGAAAGAAACATTCTGCCCGCCTTCAAACCAGCCTGCAAAAATGTAAAAATCGTTGGCTCTTGCCCTTACCGTGTCCAGCGTTCCGTAGGGAAGACCATACTCGGTCTTTTCCACAGTGCCGCCTTCGGGAGGATCTGCTATCACTATAATGTTGTAAGTCTTAAACTCAAAAACAGCAATCAGGTCGTAGTCTCGGTTCACGGCAAAAGTAAGGGGGTTAAGCAACGAGACGGTTTGTAAGGAACCGTCTATCCACTCTGCCCAGTGTTTGAAGACATAGTTTTCGTTGGCTGAGGCTTCTATGTTTGCCTGTTCCTGATAAGTATAGGTGCCGCCACCGGTGAGGACGCCGGCGCCGGAGATGTTGGGCGTTAAGGTAACGGTGTAATTCTTGCCTTTAAAGTTTGCCCACAAGTTGCGGGATTTGGTAACGNTAAAGCCATAGTGGGGATCAGGCGAGGCGGAGACGCNACCCGCAGTGTCTTCCGACCAGTAGTCAAAATAGAAGTTCCCGTTAGGAACTGCGTGTACCGTATCCTGCGTTCCGAAAGGAACATTATAGCCCATGTCAACACTTACCGTGCCGCCGGCAGGGGGCGACGCAAAAACGTGAATGTTGTATTGGGCAGGCTTAAACAAGGCTATCAAATGGCGGGAGCGCGTAACCGTAAACGGATAAGTGGCGTTAGGGCATACCACCAAACTGGTGATGCTGTCTTCGCGCCAGCTGTCAAACTCATAGTAGGGGTCGGGAAGCGCCCAAACGCTAATGTTGGTGTCGCAGGGAAGACCGTACAGATTAGCACAAACCGTACCGCCCGGGGTAGCCTCTACAATGATGTCGTAGCCCNTGGGAACAAAGTTGGCAATTAAATGGATCGNCTTTTTAACCGTAAACCAGTAAAGGGCGTCAGAGCTCTTCACNCTGTCGNTAGCCGCATCGGTCCAGTTTCTAAAAGTATAGTTGGCATTGGGAACANCCTCCACCGTGTCAACTGTACCATAAGAATAGAAACCTGCGCCTCTAATCAGGATACCGCCCTCATCAATATTCTTAGAAAGGGTAATTTCGCAAAGCTCCGGAAGGAAATTTGCAATCAAGTGGCGGGTACGCGTAACAGGAAACGAATACGCTGAATCGGTGGAAAAAACAGATCCGGGGTACTCATCTTCCGTCCAGCGGTCAAACACAAAGTGGGGGTTGGGGGTAGCCACTACTTCCCTGTATTCTCCGTAGGGAACATCCGTATAGTTTTGCTGTACCGTTCCGCCGTAGGAGGGGCGGGCTTCTACCGTGATGTTGAACGTATTGGGAACAAAGTTTGCCGTTAAGGTACGGTCTGCGGTTACCTTAAAGAAATAGTCGTCATTCGTGGAAACCGTTGAGCCTCCTTCCGTCCAGTCAAAAAACTTGCATTCGGGATACGCATGCGCATGTACGGTCAGCGGGTAGTTGAGCGGATAGTAGCCGCCCGTGTCGGCAATACCGCAACCGTAGGGGTTAACATTCAATTCAATATAGTAGGTTACATACACTAAGTTTGCCACCAAGTGGCACGATTCTTCTGCTGTAAAAGTGTAGGCGGTGTCGGCGCCCACCTGAACGCCGTTTTGCGTCCAGTTGACAAACTGGTAGCCCAGGTTGGGAGAGACTGTGATGGTAAACACTGAGTCGCAATCCAAATAAACGGTATCCACAGAGAGAACGCCGCCATTGGGGGGATTAACGGAGGCGGTAATCATAAAGATTTTCTTCGTAAAATGAGCCACCAAATCCATATCGCCCGTAACGAAGAAGGAGTATTCAAGGTCGGTAGAAACTTGAAGACCATCGAGTGTCCAGTTGACAAAGTCGTAGCAACTGTCGGCAACGGCATAAACGGTGATCCATGTCATGTAAGGGATCGAGTCGCCACCGCCGGAGACCTCGCCTCCAACGGATGGGTCTGCCGAAACCGTTACATCAAAGGTCTCGCAGGTAAAGACGGCAGCAAGGTGCAGCGACTGGGTAACGCTGAAGGGCTGGTAGGAATCGCTGGAGAACACCTGTTGCCCGTTGCAGCTGTCGATCCGCCATTCCTTAAAGTGGAAGAAGGGATGGGAAGGGGTTGCCGTTACGGAGGTGTCGGTGCCAAAAGTCAGGTTGTAGCCGCCGCCGCTGAGTATGCCCGCCTGCGGAGGACACGACTCCATCGTGATGTTGTATGTATTGGGTTCAAAGTTAGCCATTAAATCGCGGGAACGCTTCACTATAAACGTGTAGGCGGTATCCCAGGATACCGGTTGTTGGAGCGGATCCTCCTTTTCTGTCCAGTTCACAAAGTGATGGTGTGCAATTGCCTCTGCATGAACGGTCCACATACTGTCGCAGGGAATATGCTCCCCGTCTCCCCAAACATGACCCTGTGCCGGTGTGTTCGCCCACAGGCGGATGGTATGGGTCTCCGGCTTAAAGTGGGCAATCAAAACCATGGAGTGGGTAACGTGAAAGGTAAAGGCTGAATCGTAGCTTGCCGAAGGACCGGTAATGCTGTCGTAACTCCAGTGGTCGAAAACAAAACAGGAGTTGGCTTCGGCATAAACGGTAAGCGTGTCGCCAAAGGGGATATAGTTACCACCGCCGTAAGCAATACCGCTGTGGGGGGGGTGTACCATCAGGTAAACATGAAACGTCTTTAACCTGAAGACCGCTTCAAGAGTTCGGGAGCGCGTTACCACAAAGGTATGGGCGCTGTCGTAGGAGACCCATTGACCCTCTTCACGCCACATTACAAACTCGTAAATCAGGTTGGGCGTAGCTACAACCGTACAGGAATCTCCGTAAAAGTAGGTGCCGCCGCCGCTAACAGAGCCGCCGTCAGCCGTAACGGGGATAAGGGTGATGTAGTAGTCTTTAGGTACAAAATTGGCAATCAACACCGTGTCGCTGCTAATCAGCAGGGTCTCAGCGGCATTGTAGGAAACGGGGTTGCCGTTCAAATCGGTCCAGCTTAAGAAGTTGTAGTTGCTGAAGGGAACGGCAAGAATATCTCGCAGGTCGCCGTAGGGAACATTAAAAGCGCTGCCGTAAACCATACCGCCAAGGNTAGGNTTGGCAATAAGCGTGATGGTATATTTCTCCGGTTCAAAGTGAGCCACCAAGTAGTGGTCGCGGGAAACAGAAACAGAATAGATCGGGCTATTGGAAATGGGAACATCGCTCTCGCCCTCAGTCCAGTACATAAAGACCCAGTGCGGGGCGGGAACTGCCGTTACCGTATGAATAGTTCCGTAGGAAATGTCGAAGGTGTCGCAGCAGGCAGTACCTCCGCCGGGAGGCTCTACGTCTAAGATTACGTCAAAGGTCTTGGGCTCAAAGTGTGCGATTAACGTGCGGGAACCCGTAACCGTAAAGGTAAAGGAGGCATTGGTGGTAACCAGCGTAACCCCGTCATCTTCCGTCCATTTTATAAAGTTGTTGAACAGGTTGGCGGTAGCCGTTACGGTAAGACTCGTCCAGTGGTTTATAGTGCCCGTGCCGTTAACGATGCTTCCGGATGGGGTACCGGTGCCGCTAACTGAACCCGGAACAGGAAAAGCAGGGTTCATGAGCAAAACTATCGGGTATTTCTTTACCACAAAATTAGCCACTAAGGTAAGCGATTGGGTAGCCAGAAAGGAAGTATCGGTAGAGGTGGTAAAGAGTGGTCC
>WQSU01000039.1 GCA_009787675.1 Lentimicrobiaceae bacterium | reverse complement strand
CAACCCAGCCACTGAGACTTATAGCTATGAAGAACAGATATTTACAGGTAAGTTGAACGAAGCGGGACAGGAATCCTTTACCCTGAAACTGCCGAAAGCAGAAGCCGCAGCCGGTATGCTCACCGCTACTTTCACCACAACAGTGGAAGAAAGCGGCGGAGGCGAAAGCATGACCATCAACTCGCTGCCCTATGCGCCATTTCCTGCTTATGTAGGATTAAATGTGCATCAAAGCAATGATTATGATGTTCTTACAACTGACAAAACCCATTATTTTGATGTAGTTTTATTAGATGCAAATGGAAAACCTGTACCTTCAGGGGAACTGGTTTACAAAGCCTATCGCTTAACGTGGAGCTGGTGGTGGAGTGAAAGCGATTACGATAACAGTTTGGCTTCCGTGGTGAACGGCAACCACACCAAACCTTTTATTGACCAAAAAATAAAAATTAAAGATGGGAAAGCGCGTGTTGAATTTCAAGCAACCTCCAACGAATGGGGACGTTATCTTATTTTTATTAAAGATCCCAAAGGCGGACACGCCACAGGCAAGCTCATTTTTGTGGATGATCCATATTGGGGCGGGCGTAGTCGTAGCGAAGACCCGCAAGGTATTGCCATGCTGACGTTTAAAACAGATAAAGAAACCTATCAAGTGGGCGAAGAAGTGAGAATAGCACTTGGAAAAGGCGGCAACGGACGCGCTTTAGTTTCTTTGGAAAATGGCTCAAGAGTGCTCAAACAGTGGTGGGTAGAAACAAAACAGCAAGAACCCGCGCTCATCAAATTTGAGATTACGGAAGATTTAGCACCCAATTTTTACGTACACATCACCTTGTTGCAACATCACGACCAAACGGTGAATGACCTGCCTATCCGAATGTATGGCGTTGCTCCTGTTGTAGTTGTAAATCCAAAAGGAGAACTGAAACCCATCATTACCATGCCTGATGTTTTACGGACAGAAAAAGAGTTTTCGATTACGGTGGCTGAAGCCAACAAGCAAGAGATGACCTACACGCTTGCCATTGTGGATGAAGGGCTTTTGGATATTAATAACTTCAAAACCCCCAATCCTTACGCCGAGTTTAATGCAAGGGAAGCTTTGGGGGTAAGAACATTTGACCTTTACAATCAAGTAATTGGCGCTTTTTCTGGAGAACTGAAACCGCTGTTTAGTGTGGGTGGGGGAGACGAAATTAACCGCCCCGACAAAAACAGCCAGCGCTTTAAACCCGTGGTGCAATTTTTAGGACCTTTTGAATTGAAGAAAGGAAGTAGCAACAAACATGCGGTGAAGTTGCCGCCTTATATTGGTTCTGTGCGTGTTATGGTGGTTGCAGCCAACGAGTATCCCGCTTATGGAAAAGCAGAAAAAACGGTGCCGGTACAAAATCCTGTGATGGTATTAACAACGCTGCCGCGCGTGCTCGGTCCGAACGAAGAAGTGCGAATGCCCGTCAACCTGTTTGTAATGGATAAGGCGATTAAAAACGTAAAAATTGAAGTAAAAAGCAGTGAACTTATTCAATTACAAGAAAATGCATCTAAATCTGTGGAGGTTAAAGAGGTGGGCGACCAATTGGTGTTTTTCAAACTAAAAACCCAAAAAGCGACAGGCAAAGCGCAAATTACAGTAACGGCTACTTCAGGCAAAGAAGTTTCCACAGAAACTATTGATATAGAAATTCGTAACCCTAATCCTCAACTCACCGTTTACGATTCATACGTTGTGAAACCTGGAGAAACTCAAGAAGTGATTTACGAATTTGACGAAGAGCTGCCTGAAAATCAGGTAAAAATGGAATACGCCCGCATCCCGTCCGTCAACCTCAGCGGCAGTTTAAATTATTTGATAAGTTATCCGCACGGGTGCACCGAACAAATCACTTCCGGCGCTTTTCCACAGTTGTTTTTACACCATTTTGTCAACCTCAGCGTGGAGCAAAAGAAAAAAGTTCAAGAAAATGTGAATGAGACGATTAAGAGGCTTTATGCCCTGCAAACTGCCGATGGGGGCATTGGCTATTGGAGCGGCAGTTCGCAAGTGAACGAGTGGGTTACTTCCTATGTGGGTCATTTTATGGCATGTGCTAAAGATCTGGGCTACAATATTTCTCCTGCATTCCTGAACGGCTGGAAGCGTTTCCAGAAAACGCGCAGCAACAGCTGGAGCAGCGGAAACTACAGTGATGAACTGTTGCAAACCTACCGTTTATACTCGCTGGCGATGATGGGCGAACCCGACCTCGCTTCAATGAATAAACTCAGGGAACGTGCCAACATGTCCCTTCAGGCAAAATGGCAATTGGCTGCTACTTACGCCCTTTGTGGTAAAAAAGAGGTAGCGAAAGAGATGGTGCGCAACTTGAACGCGCAGGTAGAGAGTTATTCTGCTTTTAACCAAAATTTTGGCTCAAACATACGCGACGAAGCCATGATCATGGAAACTTGCATTCTGTTGGATGATTTTGAAAAGGCGCTACAAATTGCTCGACGTGTCTCTAATTATCTGAATGGCAATAGCTACAGCACACAAACCACCGCATGGTGTTTAATGGCGATGGCGCGTTTTGCGGAAAAATCGGGAAAAGGAGATCTGCAATTTTCAACCTCCTATCTGGGAAAAACCACCCCTATTCAAACGCAAAATCCTGTTTACATGGAAGATTTAACAAGTGTGAAAAAATCGGGCAAAGTGGTTGTAACCAACAGTGGTACAGGAAATTTATACTTGGGAAGAACGATAATCTGCACGCCTTTGGAAGACCGCTCCCCTGCCGTGAGCAACAACCTGAAAATCAGTGTAGCGTATGAAAATTTAGATCATTCGTCTCTTAATGTTTCCAAACTGCAACAAGGCAAAGATTTCACCATTAAAGTTCAAATTACAAATACAAGTGGCGTAACTACATACACTAATTTAGCATTGACCCATATTTTACCTTCTGGTTGGGAAATTTTCAATACACGGTTGGGTAATGAGGAGGGCGGTTCCACACGCGACTATTCGCAAGGCATTACTTATCAAGATGTTCGCGATGATAGGGTGTTGAGCTATTTTGACCTGTCGCCCGGAAAGAGCATCACGGTTTCCATACGCGTGCAGGCAGCCTATTTGGGACGTTTCTTCATGCCGGCAATCGCTTGTCAGGCAATGTACGACAACACGGTGTATGCGCGCACGGAAGGTGTGTGGGTGGAAGTGGTAGAACTGGAAAAAAAGCAATAAAGCATGGACTTAAAAGTTTTTACTCAATTTGAAAGCAACCTTTACTTTTTCATTAAGATTTTCGAAGATTTAATAGTTTTTCCTATGATTTGCAAACCATAATTTCCTATTATTAAATTTTGGGTATTAATATTAAAACTATTCACTCCTATTGTAAGTGTTTTGGTATCGGAATATACAACTTTTCCTGCCATATCGGATATTTGAATTTTTATTGTTTCTTCTTTTCCAGTAGTTATTCGTACGGTAAAACCATTTGTTGTTGGGTTGGGGTAAACTTCTACTTTGGCATCTTCTATTCCATGCTCTGTAGATATTTGACCTTCATACAAGATAGCTTCTTGTATTACTTCATCTTCTATTTCCGATTCTTTTAAACCAATTTCTTCCGCTTCATCTGTATTTGTTCCAAACGAGGATTGGTTTATGCAAATATTAATGCATTTTCTACACTCTTTATGAGTATCGTTATTCATTATATAATAGCAAACCTCATAATCTCCATTTCTCCAAAAATCATAACTAAAAGCACTTTCAGTTGACACTACTCTTCCATTTATTCCCCAGCGGTATCCATCTGCGGGATTAGACGCCATAAAATAATAGCTTGAAGGATTGAGCGTATTTACTATGTAAGAAAAATTTGCTTCACATGGACAGGGTTTTTCAACATAGACTGTGTCAATGATAACGATAGTATCTATCGAACAAGATTTATAGGTAACGGTTAATTCCGGCCATAATGCAGGATTAGCATGATCGCTTGACGCAAAAATCACAGAGCGATAGCGTGTTTCATTTTGAAGTTTAATCATAAAACCAAAGTTGTTATTAGGGTTAGCAACCATATCTTGAACCATGTCAACTAAATTCGTGGAATTATCAGTAAAATTCCAATTCCATTGTGCGGTTGTATTGGGAATAAGTATTTGATTGGCAGTAGTAGTAGAAGGTTGAGTGTTCCATGTTACAGTAAACTCATCCCATGGGCTGGTTACTCTTTGAATTATAGATTCATTTGTAGTACCATGAGTACTTCCGGGATAACTTGAATTACCTGGATCATCTACTATAGAAGGTACTCCAAATAGCTTCAACTCGGCACTAATAATTTCAGCTTCAGTAGGAATAGTAACTAATTCGTTAAACTGTAATAATGACCTAAATGATCTATCATAACAAAACAGATTAGACAATGTCCAAGTCCATGCTCTAAAATAGGGATGATCACCATAGTTGTTATATTCTCTTGGGTGCGCCTCCCCATCCGGAGTACAGCCATACGTTGTTGCTAATGTGGCATCTTTTCCAATAATAGAATTGGGCTTAAATGTAACAGTAACTTGACTAAAAACGCTATAACAAACGATAGCAAGGACAATAAATAGGAATAATTTTTTCATAGAAATAAATTTAAGATAATAATAATTAGGATTAATAATTAATAACTTCGCGAAATAACATTTTTATCTTTTATACAACTAAAATAATGTATTTTTTTTTAAAAAACATATCTGTCTTGCATATTGAGCATAAAAGGAAAAAATAAATCAAAAAAAGAGTCATTTGTAATAAAAACATTCTAAACATACTTCTCAAGTAGGATTCGTGTACTTATTAATTCTATCCATATAGCTCTTCTTGAGTAGCCTTTGAAGTCTTCTTGGAAATCCATTCTGAAATAAAGCCTAAACCATAGCCAAATAGTTGAATGAAACTCGTAGCAATTGCAATAAATGCAATAATAATTTTTTTGTTTTTTACTAAAGATTCGGTAAACAATGCGAATGCATAAATAGCTGTAGGGGTTAGCCATAATGGGTTTAGAAAGAATAAACTTAATACTACTAATGCTATATTTACTAAAACAAAAAACATGGGAAGTAAATGTACTAATTTCAAAGATCCTTTATGCATACGATGTAAGAGTACCCTGGCTTTTCCAAAAGCATTAACTTGTTTATAGAATTTCTGTAAATCAACCCTCCTCTTATGAAAAACAAAGGCGTCCTTAATGAGTGTTGTTTTAAATCCAGCAGATTTAATTCTAATACTCAAATCAATATCTTCACCTAACATATTTTTATAACCACCAACTTTTTCAAAAACTGCTTTAGATACTCCCATATTGAACGAGCGGGGAGAAAATTTTTCTTTTTGTTTGGAGGCTCCCCGAATTCCCCCTGTTGTCATCAATGAAGTCATTGAATAATTGATCGCTTTTTGGATATTTGAGAAAGATTGATCAGCACTGTCAGGTCCTCCATAACAATCTACATAATTATCTGTAAGCGATTTTCTAACAATCTCGAAATAGGCAGGAGGAATAATACAATCAGAATCGTAAATAACAAAATAGTTGCCTGAAGCTCGTTCCATACCATAATTTCTAGTTTCGCTTCTACCTGAATTTGGCTTATAGAAGTATTTTAAATTCAATAAGTTTTCATACTGTTTGCAAACTTCCTCACAACGAATAGTTGATCCGTCTTCAATAACTAAAACCTCAAAACCATGATCTGTTTGCTGTGTAAGGCTTTCTAACAACTCTTCAATTTCGTTAGGACGATTAAATACTGGAATAATAATAGAAAAATATAAATGGGGCATTTTTTTTGTAGGCAAAAATAAAAGAATATTGATTTCTTCTCTTCTACAAGATATTTTTTATGTGTTTTTTCATAAGTTTGCGCCCTTAATAAAAATAAAACAATATTTTATGAAAATTGCAATAGTTGGAACTGGATATGTAGGTTTGGTAACCGCAATCTGCTTAGCAGAAGTTGGACTTAATTTAATCTGTGTAGATGTGGATGAGGCTAAAATTGAGAAACTTAAAAAAGGGATTTCGCCTATTTATGAGCCGGGATTGGATGATATGCTTCAACGTAATATCGCTAAAGAAAAACTGTTTTTTACAACTTCTTTGGCTGAGGCGATGCCCGATATTGATGTTGTTTTCTCCGCGGTGGGTACTCCTCCCGATGAAGATGGAAGCGCTGATTTGAAATATGTGCTTGATGTAGCAAGAACAATTGGGAAGAATATGCAAAAATATGCTCTTGTCATTACAAAAAGTACGGTTCCTGTGGGGACTGCCAAAATGGTCAGAGATACCATACAACAGGAACTTGACCAACGTAGAGTGCACATTGAGTTTGATGTTGCTTCCAATCCTGAATTTCTCAAAGAAGGAGATGCCATCAACGATTTTATGAAGCCCGACCGTATCGTTTGTGGCATTAGCTCGCCAAAAGCGCAGCAAATTCTTGAGAAAATTTATGCCCCTTTTGTCTTAAATGGACACCCTGTAGTTTTTACCGATATTGCTTCTGCTGAAATGATTAAATACGCAGCTAATGCCATGCTCGCAACCAGAATTAGTTTTATGAACGACATTGCGAACCTTTGCGAAATTGTTGGCGCAGATATAAATATGGTTAGACGTGGAATTGGAAGTGATACCCGCATAGGCAGTAAATTCTTATATGCCGGCGCAGGATATGGCGGCTCCTGTTTTCCTAAAGATGTTAAAGCGCTCATCAAAACAGCGGATGAATACGGATATTCGTTGGAAATTTTAAAATCGGTGGAAAAAGTTAATGACAAACAAAAAACAATTTTGTTTGATAAACTAAATCGTTATTATAATGGTAATTTAAAAGATAAATGTATCGCTTTGTTGGGATTGGCTTTTAAACCTAATACCGACGACATGCGCGAAGCGCCTGCCCTCTCTCTCATTGAAAAATTGAAGGATGCCGGTTGCGTCATCTACGCGTATGATCCGGTGGCTATGGAAGAATCAAAACGCAAAATTGGCAATGCTGTTCATTATTGCAAAAATCTATATGAGACTTTGGAAAATGCAGATGCCCTATTGCTCGTAACCGAATGGACAGAGTTTAGAATTTTAGATTTAAAAAAAGTAAAAACATTGATGAAAAACGCCGTTGTTTTTGATGGTCGTAATATTTATAACGAACAGGAAATGGTAAATAACGGTATTGAATATTTCTGTATCGGTAAGAAAACAAATAATTAATGAAAAAAATATTAGTAACCGGAGGAGCAGGTTTTTTAGGCTCCCATCTCTGCGAAAAGTTGTTAGCACAAGGAAATGAGGTGATCTGTTTGGATAATTACTTCACAGGCAGAAAAAAAAACATCATTCATTTATTAGATAATCCTTTTTTTGAATTGGTAAGGCACGATGTTACCTTTCCCTATTTTGTAGAAGTTGATGAAATTTACAACTTGGCTTGCCCCGCTTCTCCTATCCATTATCAGTATAATCCTATTAAAACAATTAAAACTTCCATTATGGGCGCCATTAATATGTTAGGGTTGGCTAAACGCATAAAAGCTAAAATTTTACAAACTTCTACAAGTGAAGTTTACGGCGACCCTACCATTCACCCTCAACCGGAGGAATATTGGGGCAATGTGAACCCCGTAGGAAAAAGATCCTGCTATGATGAGGGAAAACGTTGCGCGGAAACACTTTTCTTCGACTATTATTATCAAAATAATGTCCAAATTAAGGTGGTTAGAATTTTTAACACTTATGGACCCAATATGCACCCCAATGATGGGCGGGTAGTCTCCAATTTCATCATGCAAGCTCTTCAAAACAAAGATATTACTATTTTCGGAAAAGGCACGCAATCCAGAAGTTTTTGCTATTGTGATGATTTAATCAGAGGATTAACAGCCATGATGAATAGCCCAACTGAGATAATTGGTCCTGTGAATATTGGAAACCCTGAAGAGTTTACTATCAAAGAGTTGGCAGAGATGATTATAGATATGACGGGATCCTCCTCCAAGATCGTTTATTTACCCCAAGTAGAAGATGACCCCATGCAACGCCAGCCGGTTATTGAAAAAGCTAAAACCCTCTTGAATTGGGAACCTGAGGTGAATTTGAGAGATGGACTTATGAAAACAATTGCCTATTTTGAAGTGGAACTGAAAAATTGCAATACTGTTGACTTTGCGTAATTTTATCAATAGAGAATCGAGTTTTATGGCAACCACCAAAAAGAAAAAAAAATCCTCCTCTTTCCTCCGAAAATTGATCGTTATTCCGTTATTCCTCGCCAACTGTGCAGCGGCTTTGGGATTGTTTTTAGCTTTTTTAGCGCAATTTATCCCGCCTGCGTGGGGCTCTTTCGGGGCATTTTGCGGACTTGGGTTTATCCCGATTTTAGCTATAAACGCTTTGTTTGTAATAGCTTGGATTCCAATAAAATATCCTTATGCGTTGATTTCTCTTCTGTTAATTTTGTTAAATGTGAACAACATAGACAAACATTTTCAACTTAAAGGCGCTGAAAAACCGGCAAAGTGTGTAAATTGTGTTAAAGTGATGAGTTACAATGTGAAACTCTTTGGCTTGTATGACACCGAAGACAAGAAGTTGCGCCTACAGAAAAAAAATACAATTCTGCAATATATTAAAGAAGAACAGCCTGATATCGTATGCTTTCAAGAGTATTTTTACGACAAGTCGGGAAAACTAAATTTTAATACCACCGACACCCTGCTTTCTATTTTAAAACTTAAGAAGAAAAATTTTCATTTTGAGTATTTTACAGCAAAAAGAGAGGAGTATTACTATGGCTTTGCCACATTTTCTAAACATAAAATTGTGGGGAGCGGCATTGTGGAGATGCCCGACAGTACTGTAATTGCCACCTACATAGACTTTAAACATAAAAATGACGTTGTTCGTGTTTATAACTGCCATTTAGCTTCCGTTCATTTTGAAAATGAAGATTATGAAATGGGAAAACAATTGAAAGTTAACACCATGAATGACCCTAAGTGGCAGAAAAAAGTGGAGGTGTTATACAAAAAATTAGAATTGGCATTTGATATTAGAAAAGTTCAGGCGCAAGTGCTGAAAAAACATCTTAAAGCATGCCCGCACTTCATTATTCTTTGCGGCGATTTGAACGATTCGCCCGCCTCTTTTGCTTATAACAAAGTGGCAAAAAAATTAAAAGACTCGTTTAGGGAAAGCGGAAAAGGCATGGCAAGAACCTATTTGGGGCAAATTTTTCCAAAATTCAGAATTGACTATATTTTGCACGATAAAACCTTCAAGTCGTACGGGCATACAGTGAGCACAAATATCCCAATTTCTGATCATTATCCAATTTACACGTGGATTTCGTTATATCACGATTAATATATTCTTTAAAAAATCACAATTATATAAAATGTTATAGTTGATCACACGTTGAGTTCTCATATCAATTTTCAGCAAACAAGACTCCGTATCAATGATATTGGTGTTTGAAGGGAGATGAGATAAATACTTTTTTACAAGATAATCAAGAATATTGTATTCAAGGAGATAAGAAATATGCACGATGTCTTCAATATCCATATCCTCCAATCGAAATATTTTATCTGCAAGCATAGCAATCCCTATTTGCCGTTGGCTTTAGCCAACGGACTAAAAAATTAAAAAAAATAATAGGGCTTTAGCCCAAGAAATATTGTGGCTAAAGTCTTATGAATTTGATTTATATTTTATTATCCATCAGTTAAAACTGACGGCAAGTTTATCATCTAATCATCTAATCATCTCATCCCCAAATCCTCACCTCTCATTCCTCATCTCTCATTCCTCTCTTTCACCAACGCCACTCGCAGTCCGCAATTGCTCGCCCGCTCATTGGGAGAGCTCTTAAAGCGGCACGATATGCGACAGCCTTGCGCAATGCTGCGCCAACTGCCTCCACGCAGGGCACGGTGGTACCCATACGCAGGTCCTGTAGGATCGGTGGAAGGACTGTAGTTGTAATATTCACCTTCAAACCAGTCGCGGCACCATTCCCAAACATTGCCGCTCATGTCGTGAATGCCGAGTTCGTTTTTCTTTTTCATTCCTATTTGATGGATTTGTTCATTACTATTATCATCATGCCACGCAACTTTGCTAATATTATCACTGCCGCTATAGATATAGCCTTTGCTCTTTTTACCGCCCCGTGCAGCGTATTCCCACTGCGCTTCGGTAGGAAGACTGAATTTATAACCTTCAGGAAGTTGCTGGGAGAATAATTGGTTCAGCTTCTCGCAAAATGCTTCACATTCCTTGTAATTGATAAAATAGATGGGATACAAGCTCCCTTCGCCGTGAATTTTCAATGTAGAAGTGGAATCTAATAAATTGCGTTGTTGATGGAGTGTAGTCCCCATCACCTTCTCCCAAAGTTGTTGCGTAACTTGAAATTTACCTATATAAAAATCTGACAGCGTTACACTGTGGGTGGGTTCTTCATTGGCGAAACAATCGTTGGGATTTGATGTACAGCCCATAGTAAATGTTCCACCTTCCACAAAAACCATATCAAAATTAATCTCATTGAATTTAAAGTTGTGGTTATTTGTGGAAGAGATTTGAGGAGATAATTTGCTAATAGCATCTTTGAAAGATTTTAAATCAAAAATTTCTTCATCAGACACTAATACAATGCGAAAGCCTACATTTGCTGAACATGATTCGGGTTTATAATGGTGTCGGGTAGTTACACGGCAAGTCCATGGTTTGAGATTCCAACTGCCGCCTCGCAAAACACGTTGTGTGCCGGATAGTGCTCCTTGCGGATTTGTAGCAGAGCCATAACTATAATAATGATCATCAAACCAATCTCTGCACCATTCCCAAACATTGCCGCTCATATCATGAATGCCAAGTTCGTTTTCAAATTTCGACCCAACTTTTGATGCTTTTTTTTCGCTATTATTCACCCACCACGCTATCCGATCTATCCTGTTGCTGCCGCTATAGGTATAGTTTTTGCTCTTTTTGCCTCCGCGCGCCGCGTATTCCCATTGCGCTTCGGTGGGAAGGCGGAAGGTAAAACCTTCTGGTAATTGATCAGATAATAATAGATTCAGTTTTTCACAAAATTCTTCACAGTTTTCATAGCTGACATAATAGATAGGGTACTGTTCTCCTTCACCGTAAATCTCCCACGTTGTATTTGCCAAATCGCGTTGTTCCCTTATGGTAGTGCCCATTACAGCATACCACAACTTTTGTGTGATTTCAAATTTACCCATAAAATAATTAGAGAGCGTTACGTAATGGGAAGGTTTCTCAATAGTGTCGCAATCCATATTTTTTGAAGAACAGCCCATTACAAATTTTTCACCTTCCACAAAAATCATCTCAAATTCTACGTCGTTGACTTTAAAAGTAAGATTCCTTCCCAAAGAGATGCGAGAGGCGACACTGTTACTGTTATGTCCAAGAAAATCTTTGGCAGACAATTTCGAAGGAGGTTCTAAAACAAGGCGAAAGCCATAGTTCGCTGTGTAGGCATCAGGGTCATCTTTGTGGCGTGCTGCATTACGACAAGCCCACTCATTTTGATCCCAACTGCCTCCGCGCAATACATATTCACTTCCTTTATCTGGTCCTTTTGGGTTGACAGCAGGGCTGTTACTGTAATAACTTTCACTATATCGGTCTCTACACCATTCCCATACATTGCCGCTCATGTCGTAAATGCCGAGTTCATTTTTTATTTTCTTTCCTACTTCATGTGTTTTTTCTTCGCTATTGACATTATACCAAGCTACTTCATCAATATGATTACTTCCACTGAAAGTATAACCTTTGCTCATTTTTCCTCCCCGTGCGGCGTATTCCCATTGCGCCTCTGTAGGCATACGAAATTTATAATCCTCAGGCAATTGATCGGATAATAATTGATTGAGCCTGCTGCAAAAGATTTCACAATTGGTATAAGTAATGTAATAAATAGGGTAATTATTGCCTTCACCATATACTGGAATCACTTTGTTATAATCTTCAGGGGTAAACTGTTCAATATCCCAAAAAGTATTTGTATTCACTGTAATAGTAGAACTTTTCAATCTCCTCGCCAATTCTATCAAGTTACTCCTTTCTGCAATTAGAGGTGCTAACCATTGTTGCTGTAAATTAGCTCCCATCACTGCGTGCCAAAGTTTTTGAGTTACTTGAAATTCCCCCATAAAAAAATCGGGTAAGGTTACCTTGTGAGTGGGTCTTTCTCCGGTATAACA
>WQSU01000038.1 GCA_009787675.1 Lentimicrobiaceae bacterium | reverse complement strand
GTAACTTTGAAAATATAAACACAATGTGAAAAAATCAGCCTAAATTTTGTCCACTTGAACAAAATCATAAAAAATCAGCCTAAAATTTGTCCATTATACCTTCATTCTTTATTTTTTCTAATCTCTCTGAGAGATGGTGGTTTTTATATCTTCTTTACTTTGTTGGCTTTGTATAGAAATAATCAAATCATTGCCTCTAACAAGGAAAGGTCTCTGATTGATGAACAAGAAACCATAGCTTTTTTGCAATCCAACGGTACACCCGTATCATTCAATATTAATAAGTTAGTATATTTTGAGCAGAGACAAAATAAAACAACCATCTTTACCACACTTGGCACAAGTTGTATTACCTATTCCTCTTTAGCTGACCATGAAAACTCTTTTGGAGATAAATGTATAAGAATCAATAGAAATACGCTCGTATTTTTTGATAAAATCCTTGGTTTTGACCAAGAAAGTTTGACTGTAAGAGATTCTAAAAATGGCGGAACTACCATGCTCTATTTTTTCAAAAACAATCCTTTGGCTGTTTATACAATTTTGCAAAAAAGAATAACGGAATTAGAGAAAAAAAATGCAGAAAAAATGCAGAAAACACAAAATGATAATGTAAATAATGACGAAAAGCATAAATGTGATGATGTAAAAATAGGAATTTTGGAAGAAATAAGGAAAAATCCGGGCATAAACGCTATCAAACTATTTAAAAATTTCGAGACAAAAACATCATTACCTACTCTTAGGAGAAGACTACAGGAATTAACAGAATCCGATTTAATAGAATTTAAAGGTGCAGCAAAAACAGGCGGGTATTATATTGTTCAACCTTAGAACCTTTGTTTCGCTTTTGCCTGCTTTCTTTCCTGTTTTGTAGGTGTGGTTCTGTTTGGTTTTACCTTTTTTAAAGCGTGTGGCGTTTGCTTTAGCCACATTACGCACGAAGGCAGCCCATTTGCGGGCTTCGGCGTAGAATTGTTCGGCGGTAATGGGTTTGCCGTCGAGGGTGGTGGAGACTGTGTATGCCATAATTCTATTACGAATATAAGAATTGAGACCTTTGCAAAACGAACTTCTTTTTATTTTTTATTGATTTTTTCTGTTTTCATTTGATTTTCTTCTTCCTCGCAATCTTCATCATTGCGCTGATCTTCCTTACGGTCCTCGGCTATTTCGTATTCGGTCTTACCCTTTGGACAACGTGGCGTATCGGTCAAGGTTTATCTTAATATTTGCCTTGCAAAGGTCTCACTTCAGAACAGATTTTACTCAACGATCTTTCTCAACTTATTGAGTAAAGCAAAAATCTTGTTGTAGTTCAGGTAAATAGTATAATGACAATGCTGTTCTGGAATGTCGGCAAACGAATAAATGAAGATATGCTGCAAAATAAACGAGCAGATTATGGGAAACAAATTGTCGCTACACTGTCGCGACAATTGACTGAAAAATACGGTAGAAATTTTGAAAGAACAAATCTTACCCGCATGATGAAATTTGCCGAACAATTTTTCGATTTGGAAATTGTTGCGCCACTGGTGCAACAATTGTCTTGGTCTCATTTTCGGGAACTTATACCTCTGAAAAGCGAAGAAGCCCGACTTTTCTACGCCAAAGAAGCAGCAGAAAGGCATTGGGGAAAGCGCGAACTTCGTCAATCCATTGAAAGAAATTCACAACCGGTAAAAAAAATTATGATTTCAAAATACCATTCAAACAAATACGTTTATTAAACCAATCCTTTACAAATCATTTCCCAAGTCATCCCTCTTACTATGAAAAAATTCACCCCTTTTTTATTCATCACCACCTTGCTCCTGCTGGTATTTCTTCCGGCAGCGCAAGCCCAAACCCAAGAAAAAATGGAAAAAAACGCTATGAAAGAAGTCTGTGATTTTCTAAAACACTGCGGCGTCTATTACCTTGCTACGGTGGAAGAAGACCAGCCGCGGGTGCGCCCCTTTGGCACTGCGGTTGTTTTTGAAGATCGCCTCTACATTCAAACGGGTAAACGCAAAAATGTGGCAAAACAGATGCAGCTCAATCCCAAAATCGAAATCTGCGCTTACGACGCGGCTTCCGGCGTATGGCTGCGAGTTGCCGCTACGGTCGTTCCCGATGAACGTCGCGAAGCAAAAGCATTTATGCTCGAAGCCTACCCTTCACTCAAATCCATGTATTCGCCCGACGACGACAATACGCTGGTACTCTATTTAACTGAGGCAACGGCTACTTTCTATTCGTTTGGCGGAGAGCCAAAGGTGGTGAAGTTTTAGAAAATTCTCTACATTGAATAAGAAAAGGGCGCCCTTTTCAGAACGCCCTTTTCACCCAAATTTAGGCAGGAAGGTTGCGCACAACCTCCCTACGATTAATGAATAACAACTTTAGCTGTAACTTGTTGGTCATCTGTTGTAAGAATACGAACAGAATAAACGCCGGCAGCAACATCCAGCGAAATTTCGGTTTTTTCGCCCAATGTTACGCCCGTCCATAGCAAGCGTCCATACATATCCATAATGTCAACTTGTTTTACGGGAATAAGTTGCTCGTTGAGAATAGTAATCACGTTTTTATGGCTGAATAGTTTGAAATTAAGAGCGGTATTGTCATCAATACCTTGTTCATAAGAGAAATGCGCCAAAATTGAGCCGTTTTCCTTAACGTCGTAGAAAGTATAGTTTGTGAGTGCGCCCCGAGATTCTCCATTTACCACCACATCTTTGATGCTATAGCCTGTATTGGGGGCAATTTCGAATGTCTTGTCGGCGCCGTACGTTACGTTGAGTACTCCAGCAGGCGTAATTGTTCCACCTGTAAATGCCTGTGCTACAATTTCATATTTGTTAAGAACCACACCCTCCAAGGTAATTATTTGATTGGTAACAATATTATTGAGACTGTAAATACCGTTGCTAAAAGGATTGATAACAATACCATTCACGCGTACAATAACGTTGGCTTGGGTGTAAGGTTCCTCAAGTTCTATCATAAATTTGTAGCTTCCGCCATGTTCCACAGGAGAACTGGATCCCTCTACAGGAATAAACAGTGCGCCCGTAACAGTTTGACAAGTAACTGTGTACATTTTCTTCGTAAATTGAGCTACAATGGTTTGATTGGCAGCCACACCTGTAAATGTATAGACGCCACTTGCTACAGCCGCAGTATTATTCACGCCGTTCACCAACACTTGACTGATTTCGTATCCTGTATTGGGGGTAATGGTAAAGGTTTGTGATTCGCCGTGGGTTACAAGCACTGTTCCAGAAGGAGTTATAACCCCGCTCTCTTCGGCAGTAGCCTGTATGGTATGTTTTACAAGTTCAAAACCAGCGACCAAGGTTCTGTTATTTGCTACTGTAAATGAATAAGATAGTTCTGTTCCAACCACTACACCTGCTTCTTTCCAGTTCACAAAATTGTAAAACTCATGGGGGGTTGCCGTTAAAGTTACGGGTTCCCCTGTGTCATAAAATCCTGCTCCTGCGATCGTACCTCCTACAAGAGGAGCCGCTGTGGCTTGTATTAAATATTTCGCTTCCACACATACTTCTTCCGGCGATTTTATGGATTCAAAGAAAGGATCATTCAAATAGGTTGCCGTAATTTGGTAGCAATTGGCAGTTCCGGGCAATATGGCAGCATCATCGTAATAGTTGTCCGTAATATTTTCGGCTATTTGAACGCCATTTCTAAAGATTCGATATCTAATAGGTTCTTTTTCAGCATCTAATACAATAGCCATGTTCCAATTGTAATTTAATCCGTAAACGCTTGACATTGATATAAAATTGTCGTCTCCTTCTGCAATCAAATCGCCTTTTCCTGCTACGGCAGGACCATTATCACAACCGGGTACGCCTACTGTAGTTACAGTTCCGGCAGGTTGTGTGAAACGATAGCTCACCATCAATTCTTTCTCTTTACTTAAAACTCGTGGAACAGTCAGCATCACTCTGTTAAACTGTCCTGCTGTTAAGTTTGTGAGTGGTTGGGTATAAACAATTGCCCCATCTTCCCAAATTCTTAATTCCATATTGCTACCCAATGCATTGAGGTAAATATCAACGGCTTTGATAGTAGCTTCGCTCAATTCTACAAGATCAGACGGTTCAAAACGAATTGCAGGTTGCAGGTTAACCGACCCGTCTGGATCTCCTACAACGGTATGGTTTGTTCCGTTATCCCAACGCAACAATACTTCTTCAATGGGGCGTCCGGAAGCGTTTTTGCCCGGTGCTCCAATATAAATATCGTCAATGAAAAGGGCAAAAGCGGCTACAGAAACACAATTGATGGCTACATATCTTGCGTTTGCAGGAATTGTGTAGGTGTATTGCACCCATGTAGTGCCGGAAACGAGTACATAATCGCCGGGAGAAACAATAATAAAGTCGCTTTGCTCTTGTCCTGTAGTGGAATAGCCCACTCGAAAACGTTCACTGTAGTTTGCAGAAAGTGCGCGCGCCCAGAAGGAGATCACAAAATCTTCTTCAATGCCGAGCAATGGACTAATAATCCAGTCGTTAGCCTGTGAATCATCGCTGGGGGTAAAGCAAGCAAAGAACTTGTTTCCTGAAACTGTTGTGTAAGAGGCTGCTGAAGAGGGCGTTGTGAGTGATGGGGTAAAACTCATAAAAGCCATGGGGCTTTCTGCTCCGGGGAACGAAAGTCCGCTCACTCCCCATGTTTTCTTGCCATCCCCGTCAATAAATTTCCAGCCAATTTCACCGGGAGAGTTAATCATAAAGTTAGGATGTCTTTCCACATCTTCAAAAAGTTCTGCTGGGGGTTTCTCTCCCCACAATAAACTTATAACACCTTCACTGTCATGATATTCTGTTTTAATTTCACTGGGATAGGAGCCGCCCTGCTGTACGGTAACCGTATGTGAAAAACCGCCTGCATACACCGTAACTTTTCCGTTTCTTACCGCCATAGCGGTATTGTTTTCGCAGGTAAACGATACCGATCCCGTGCCGTTGGCGCCTATCAAACCTGAAGTTTCGGAGAGTGTAATCCAATAATCACAAGTTGCCATCCATGAGGAACCGGTGGTGGTAAATGCTATTTCACAGGTTGTATTGTCCACATCTTTCCTTTTTACAGCACTTTCCGCTTCAAATGTAGTGGAGGTATAAGTGAGCGTAGGCACTATATTCATAGAAATCCATCCATTTACAGGATATAAAACAGACATTGGAACCCAGACACCTGAATATAAAGCATAGGATGTGCTGTAAGTGCCTACGGCTTTGCTCTTTGAAGCACCAATCCACGACAGGTTGCTCCCTCCCAGCATGCTAGGTGTCGCAAAACCGGAAACCACCACAAAGAACCCTTTTTCCACGCCTATCGGATGGGGGAGTACTACGGTAGAGTAGCCGTTGTTGATTACGTTAGCGCCCGACAAACTTATATCATCCGACATTTTCACACCCGGAGTACCGTTATTGTCGCTGTAAATAGCTACAGACAGGTTGGGTGTTCCGGTGCCTTTAAATGTATAGATTTTTAAATCGGTAATTTCAGTGGGTACTGAGCACATAAAGCGTTCTGCAACTGCAGGGTAATTAGTATTTGAACCGGTTCTATAATTGGTTCCAAGCAAATAAGCCTCCGAGTAAACAGTTGTGCCTATGTCTCCGTCAGGAAGGTTCCACACTTCTGCGCTGCCCCCCACTTTAACATAATCTTGAATATTCTTTGTGGCTGAACCTGCGGCGTTTCCTGCGGTAAAAACAACATCGTAAGTAACTTCCATGCCTGCCGGATATTCCACTGAAATTTCAGATGCGGTAGCACTGTTCGGCGTTGCGCCCGGCAAACTCCACGCCCACATCGTGGGATAGTAAACAGATGCATCTTTGTAAAGCACTGTGCCTCCCTTGTTCGGTAAGAATTGCCCGTAGTTGTGTGTCATTGTAAAACTATTATCTGAAGATGAGGCAAAAGCAACATTCGGGGCTCGGGTAAACACAATCACCGATTGAGGTTCTGTTTTCGTAACCGTTCCCGAAGGATTGGTTACGGTTAGTGCTGCACCATAAGTTCCTGCATATCTGTAAAATACATTGTTTACATTTTGCGCTGTGCTGGAAGTGATGTCGCCCCCTTGTAAATTCCATTCCCAACTTACAGGAGGACCGGTAGAAATATCTCGAAATGAAACAGTTTCACCTTCAAAAATTTCAATTTTATTGGAAGTGGCAAACACTTTTACATTATCCAAAGCGGCAGCATTCGCATTACGCCCGTAATATTGCCATGCCAACTGTATGGTTTCGCCATGATATGCCGACAAATCAATCGTAATTTGTCTCCATGCTCTTGTATAGGTGATACCGGTTGAGTTTCCGGTAGTCCACAGTTTATCCCATGTTACGTCATTATCTTTAGAAACCAGCAAGTTGATTTCGTTAATAAGGGAGCCTCCCTGATGCGATAGATAGAATTCGGCAATAATTTGCCCTTCGGTGGGAACTGTCATGTTAGGTGTTACTAACCAATTATTAATAATGTTACTGCCATCATAATTAATATAGGCGGAAGCTAAACTCGTGGGATCTATCGAGGTGAATGAGATGGTAGAAGCTCGGTTCCAGTCGCGGGTAGTACTTGGACCTAAGCGTTTGTGCGACCAGCCTGTAGGCGGGAAAGTTGTCCCATCAAAATTTTCAGATAGCATGAGAATGGCTGGATTATTATAAAACGCTGCGGATAAAGTAGATAATCCACACATCTTCGTGATGTGGAAGCGAATGTTGGGGCGATTGTCGTCCACCGTGCCTGTTGTAGTGGGTGCGGCAGTGCCTGTTCCCGACCAAATGGCATGTGTGTTTGTCTTGGGCGTAAAATAGCAACTTGAGTTTTGGTAGCCGCTGGCAGAAGTTGCCTGTGTTCTCACCATCACTTTCAGGTTTTTAGTGCCTGAGTAATAGAATGGTGTGGTTAATGTCAGTTCCATCCAGCCGGTTTGAGTTGCCCATGAGTTGCTGGATACAAACAGTTCGCTCAACCCCGCTATTTCATTTGCCCAAGTGTCAACCGTTAGGGTTTCTTCGTCAACTTCTTTTAGATAAATGCGAACGGTGCGTGTTCTCGTGAGCGCATCGGCGCCGGCATAATAGGCAATGGCGTTAATGTAGCCTCCCTCAGGCATTCCCATTTCCGCTGCCGTATAAATGGCAGAGCTACACTCCTGTTGCGTTGTGGCTCCTAAGGGATAAGATTGCATCTGCGTTCCCGTACCAATGGAAACATATTCTTTGCATTCATTTTGTTTTAGTGTAACTATAATATAATCAGGTTTATACACGGTTTTTTCAGTTTCTGTTCCGGCATTTATAGTTAATGTTACGCTGTATGAACCTGCGGTATTGTACAGTACCTGCGGAGGGGTTTTTCCTGTGAATGATGCAGGTGAACCTCCTTCAAATGTCCATTCCCAGGACTCTGCCATGCTGGAGGCATCTCTGAAAGTGATCTTTTCGGAAGCCCAAATTGTTTGTTGGTTTGCCCAAAATCCGGCGGCTGCTTCGGCGCCGGTATAAGTACCTTCCAATGTTTCAACGCCTGAATTAGTGGGGTCTAAATAGGGTTTCATCCAATGCGCTTCGTTTGAAGATTGATCCCAATGATACCAAATTTTACCATAAAGGCAATAGAGGAGTGTTGAGAGCGGAACTTCACAAGGGTAGTCTCCACCGTTTCCACCGGTGAGTGAGCCCACAATAAGTCCGTTATTGCCAAACAAGGGTGAGCCTGAGGAGCCGCCTTCTGTTGCGGCGCGTCCTTTGGGAGTAACAGCCCAATGCACTTTCCAGTGCGCATTGGTGGCGCCGCCGCTCCAAGTGGCATCATATATCGGTTCGTCGTAGATTGATATTTTCTTGGCATCGCCTCTGGGATGGTGGATGCCAACGCCTGAGGGGGAACCCACATTTCTTCTGTCCCAACCGTTATAGTAAACGCCCCATTCTGAAGGAATGTTGTTGTTAAGTTTCAACAACAAACCATCGGAAGCATCGGTAACACCTGTGGAAACAAGTCGTTGTGCACCTACCAACGAGGTGTATGCCGCCACATTGGAGCTGTTTTCACAACCAAGACGTTCAAAATTGAAATAAAAAACCCATTGGTTTAAATCTTCGTCGGAAGCAATGGTGGTGCCGCTTCCCATACTGCAATGGTAAGCAGTTAAAAAATAAGGTGTTAAATCTTGTGCTGTGTTATTAATGATAGAACCGGAACAAATATATTCGGAACTCCCATTTTTTTGTAGCGTAGCCACTATTCCTCTTTTCTGATCTTGCCAATTATCCCCTTCAGGAGAACAGTTGATGTTGATATTGCAGTAGCCGGAGTTTCCCAAATGCACGGGTGTTCTCACTGTTCCTTCTGAGTAAAAATCTTCAGAAATAGAAACATACAAATCATTATAAATATAGCCAATGCCATAAATAGAGATGTTTGCCTGATCATCTTGTGGCATATTTGCATTTGATACATATTCTAATTGCAATTCACCGCCGGCTACCATCTCTGTAGAGAACCAAGAACTGTTTGCAGGGTTGCTTGCCTCTGTAAAAGCGCCAATAACATGTTTTTTATTTGCACTATAAATGAATAGCTTACCTCCTTTTGGGATGTAGAATTGGTCGTAGTGCAGCACAAGGGCAATAGCGTTGGGCGCAGCGATAGAAAACTGCCAAACGGTTTCGCCGGTTTCCAGTTTCACCCATTGTCCGGAGTTTTCCATATTGTAGGATACAGAGAGCACCTTGCCCACGCGAGGCGGAAGGTCTGAATTTCCATTCATCCTTTCATCATAATCTTCACGAAACAAGGTGTTCCTGTCGGGGACAACGAGGGTAGCAGCCGGAAGTTCGTTCAACTGCAGCACCGTGCTACTTTTAGTCATATTCGCTTCCTTAAATGAAGGAGGCAAACCGCCTGTACTCATCTGCGCCCATGCGGGCATCATCCAAATCATTGCCAAAACAAATGGCAATAACCTTAATAAAAAAATCATTTTCTTCATATTTTTTTTGGTTTTATAAAATAATAGGGCAAAAAAATAAATTTACCTGTGAAATAAACAAACAGGAGTGGTGTATTTTGACCGTATTTACAAATTTGGTCGAAAACAAGAGTAATGTACAATGGTTTTCCCCATATTATCATATAAAGCCTTTCTTGTTTCAGGCGTTGCAGGTATCTTTTTGGTGTGCGACACCCTGCGGCAACGGCAGCACGAAACATCAAGCGAATTAAGGACAGAAAATTGACAAAAAAATGCTATCTCTGCAAGTTAAAATAAATAAAAGGAAATGAGCAATATAGACAGAGTAGAAACATCAGAATTTCAGCAGGTACAAGGTATTATCTCTTTACATCGTTCGCAGGCATTACAGACCGTGAACAACGAGAATCTGCTTGCTGCGTGGGAAGTTGGTGCGTTTGTATCTGACAGACTTAAAAATTCTGTTTGGGGCAGCAAAACAGTCAAGCAACTTTCGGAATATTTGAGAGCACAAGACCCTACTTTGCGGGGGTACAGTAGAAGTAACATCTACAATATGGTTTTATTGTACGATAGTTATTCTTCGATGCAATTTGTTGAATATCAAGACAAATTAAAACTCAATGAATTTGTACAACCAGCAGTTGCGCAAATTGAAAATACGGAAACTGTGCAGGCAGTGCCCGCACAAATAGATAGTGTTGAAATTGTCCAGTTTGAAACTGGACAATTTCCTAAATTTTTGAATTTGACAACTTTAACCAATCATTTTGAGATTTTGAATGCCTGTAAAACAGTAGAAGAACGAATATTTTATGTACTTTATTCGCATAAAGAACGATTGAATATCAAAGAATTACAGCGTTGCCTCAAAAACAATACTTTTGCCTCATTAATGGGCGATAAGCACAATCTTTCCAAAGGTTTGAAAAACATCTATCCGCAGGCTGCGCCAATGCTCAAAGATACAATATTTGTTGATTTTCTCGGATTGCCGCAAAAACATTCCGAAAAACGCCTGCAAAACAGCATTTTGGATAATCTGAAAGATTTTGTTCTCGAACTCGGCAAAGATTTTTTGTTTTACGACAAAGAATATCCGTTGCAAGTCGGCAATTCTACTTTCAAGGTTGATTTGTTATTTTTTCATAGGGGGCTACAATGTTTAGTTGCTATTGAGTTGAAAACAAATAAGTTCAAGCCAGAATATATGGGGCAACTCGAATTTTATCTCGAAGCATTAGACCGCGATGTACGTCGCAGCAATGAAAATCCAAGTATTGGAATTTTGCTTTGTCAAGAAGCAGACAGAAGCGTTGTTGAATATGCTATGAGTCGCAGTTTAAGTCCCACAATGATTGCCGAATACGAGCGACAACTTATACCAAAGGAAGTGCTACAGCGTTCTTTGGAAGAATTTACACATTTTTTAAATCCGAAAAGTAAGAAATGATGAGCAAAGTATTTGAACAAGAGTTTTAGAGTAAACTCTTTGCCACTCTTCCATTGCTGAATTCAACCGTTCCTACAATTCACTCTGTTCTTTAAGCGACTTTAAATAAAACGTTGGACTAACGCCGGTGATCTCTTTAAAGGTTTCTCTAAATGCGTTGCGTGATTTGAAACCTACCTGAAGGGCAACCGCTTCAATCGTATATTTTGTGGTGTCAGGGTCAGAAAACAGACGCTGCGCTTCTCTAATTCTAAAACTGTTTATAAATGAGCGGAAATTCTTTTTTAAGGCTTGGTTGATAACTTGTGAAACGTAGCTCTGGTTCGATTGCACCTGTTCTGCCAAATCTTCAATCGTAAAATTGACATCGTAAATATGGGCGTTGTTTTCCATGCAAATCAATATTTTGTTCAAAAGCTCTTGATGCAACTCGTTCGTGAGTGCGCTGCGCTTATATTTTTCAGGATGTTTTTCAAACGAATGATCTTGAAGGGTTACCACTTCCAAGTTCTTTTCAAACAATATTTTATAGGCTTTATTTAGCTTTCTGTTTTGAAAAAAGATAAACAATAATACAACACTCATCAAGAGTAAAGTTCCCAAGATAATGAACTGTATCATTTTTTGATAATGAATGGTACGTTCTTTAATTTTCTGTTCTATAACAAGTTGCTCTATTTGTTGGTTGGTTTTAGACACTTCATACAAACGTTGCAGTTGATTGATGTCTGCAAATATTTCCGTATTCAATACCGATTCTCTTAACTCGGCATATTTTTTATAATACGCGAAAGCACTCGTAATCTTTCCTTTAGCTTCTTCAATTTGGGATAAGGTGAGATAATTGTCCGCCAAGGTTTTTAAAAACTTGTTGTCTTCAGCAATGGCATTCGACATGTTTATATAGTAGATTGCCGAATCCGGTTGTTTCATTTTGAAGAACAATTTGGCAAGACTGGCTAAATTTTCAGCTTCATGATCTATAATCTTATGCTTTCGGGTTTCAGATAAAGCGGATTGGAAAAAATGAAAAGCCGAATCGTATTGGTTTCTTGCTTGATAAAGGGAAGCCATCGTGTTAAGTACACTGTATAAATATCTATTATCATGTTTTTTACACATTTCCAATGATGCTTTAAGAAAAAAGAATGCGCTGTCTGGTTGCTCTATTTCTAAATATATATGACCAAAGTTATTTAATATAACGATCTTGGAAACATTGTCTTCGCATAAATCTAACGCTTTGGTGTAGTAGAATTTTGCCATATCATATTTACTAAAACGGGAGTAAATGTTTCCTATATTTGTGTAAATTTTGGTGTGATAGAGCGGATAATCAATTTTTTCACAAAGTGGTAACGCCCTGATTAGAAATTCGTAAGCACTTTTATAGTCGCACAAATAATAATAAATTACGGCAATTTTGTTATATGCTTCAATAATGAGTTGCTGCAGTTCAATATTGTTATCTCTTTCAGGAGTATTGATAATGAGGCGATAACAAATTAAAGCCGTGTCGTTGCACTTTCTGTTCACATAGTATTCTGCAGTATCCATGAGTTGCTGCACCGAGAGTGATTTGAAGTTTGTGAGGAGATTATTGTTTGGAGTGGTATTTGCAGCAGCATTCTGAGCATAACTCCATGATTGCAAGAGGAGTATTGTTATCGTGAGAGATAGAAATTGTTTCATTGTATTAAATTTGGGATTGAGCGCAAAAATAACAAAGTTTAAAGAGCCAAGAAAAGGGCGCCCTTTTCAGAGCGCCCCTCCTGACTTCGACACTTTTAAAAAGTTGAGTTTATAACAGTCTATGAATTAATGTTTTTAAAAGTTTTGCGTCACCGAAAATGGGTGACGCGAGCGAAAATATTTTAATTTTGCGTTATGTTTATACGCAAAAAGAAGAACAAATCAGGTACTACAAGTGTGGTTGTAGTAGATAAAA
>WQSU01000037.1 GCA_009787675.1 Lentimicrobiaceae bacterium | reverse complement strand
CAAAGTAACTAAAATCGTGCCACTCAAAGAATTGCAAACTAATAAACTCTTAGTAGCAGAATTTCCCGGTATATCCAACGTTGCGCACTGTACGGACTGGAGTAGCGATTTGCCCATCAACATGAAGTTGATTACGGAGGAAGATGAAGCCTATTGGGAGGCATACAAAAACACACCTAAGGCGCTGGTTCCCTACACCACTTTGGCGCCCCTATGGGCAAATGCGTTTGGAAGCGCTACCGCCCTGCGTCTTGAAAACTCAAACCGTTTGGAAGAATTAACGCCTGAAATGTTTGACATTCAAATAACTCACCCGCGTGATGCAGCTATTATCGCTGCCAAATCGGGCGTTGATTTTTAAAGTTTATTTCTGTCGCTCGGAATCTTCATTATCATTTCTGCTGCGATGCTGATGTTGGTGCCGTTGTTGGAAATGCTTTTTCGGCGGCGCGATGAATTGAATCTGCTTGCGGCAATAGGATTTTCCAAGAAACGCATTCAGCAGTTACTTTGGCGCGAATCCACGCCGGTGGTGTGTGTTTCAGCCCTGTTGGGCATTGCGGTTGGGCTGGCTTACACTTGTTTGGTTTTGTTCCTGTTAGGTAATCTCTGGAAAGGGGCAACGCACACCAATGGGTTTAAGGTATATCTTGATTTGATGACAATTGTGGTAGGGGGAACGTCAGGTATTATTTTGGCATTGACTTTGCTGAGGATTGGAATTTGGCGAGCTTTGAATTTTATCACAGAGAAGATTCACAAAAGAGACAGAAAACAGGAGGCAGGGCGCACCCCGTCTCTAAGGGTGTCAAAATTGATATGGGCATCAATACGTTACACCAAAAAACAAGCGTTGTTGTCGTTCATCACTTTGGCTTCCGGCGTATTGATCGTTTTTTTGGTTGGATTGAACCGACGCAGCTTCGCCGACAGCTCCCAAATTCGCACTGCCACAGGCGGGTTCTCCCTTTGGTGTGAAACTACAGTGCCCGTTTACCACAACATTCAAACAAGGCGTACACTTATATTTGTTGGTATAGAGTTTGAGTTTTGTTTTCAGTTCATAAAATACAGTTTCTATCTCAATTTGAAAACCACTTATTTCAGCAAAGTGGGCTAAAACCACACTATCGAAAGAGACATCCACCATTATCAACAACCACTTATTTCAGCAAAGTGGGCTAAAACCCATTAAAATGCACTACCAACGGCGGCAGCAGCAGTAAGAATCCGATAATCACCAAAATACACAAAAACGGCAAGAAAAACTTGAGCCATTTGGAGTATGGAATCCGCGCCATGCCCAAACAACCGATGAGTACACCCGAAGTAGGCGTGATCATGTTGGTAAACCCGTCGCCGAGTTGAAAGGCAAGTACTGTCATTTGCCGCGAAATACCAATGATATCCGAAAATTCCGCCATCATGGGAATGGTGAGTACTGCCTTGGCTGAACTTGACGGAATTAAGACGTTTATGACGGTTTGAATGAAGTACATTGCACCTACTGAACCTACCTCTCCGGCACTTGCCATGGTTTGCGATACGCCGTACAAAATGGTGTCAATAATCTTCCCGTCTTCCAAAATAATAATGATGCCTCCGCCAATAGCAACCACAAGCGCCGCATTCATAATATCTTTACATCCTTCTAAAAACAAACGGATAATCTTGTCGAAAGTGTGATGATAGGCAAGTCCGCTTGCAACGCCCATGGCGAAGAACAAACCGGCAATTTCGCCCACATACCAATGATAGCCTAACACGCCCACAATCAGAACAATCACCGTGAGCAACAAGAGCGACAAAATATAATTGTGCACCGATTTATACGCAGAGTAAAACCCAAACGGAATGAAAACAGCGGCAATTATCGGAAAAAACATCACATTAAAACTGTTGTTTCCCACAGAAATAGTACTGTTTGTGAATGCAAAAGCGCAATAAATCAATCCACAAGAAATGGCTCCATAGACTGCCCATGTTGCCCATGAGGATTTTTGGATTTCTTTAACTTCGTGTGTTTCAGCTACTTTTTCTCTCCAAAAATTATCAAATTCGTACATAAATGATTTTTTAGGATTTTTCTTCACGCGACGGGCGTACCACAGGGTAAAGGCAATGGTGATCGCGGTAAGCACCACCCAGCATAACGCCCTGTATTCCAATCCTGAGAAAAGGGGCAACCCTGATAATCCCTGCGCGATCCCTATGGTGAACGGGTTGAACATGGCGCCAGCAAATCCCACATGTGCAGCCACATAGCAAATTAACACACCTGTAACGGAATCATACCCCATAGAAATGGCTAACGGCACAAAAATGATGATAAAGGCAATGGTTTCTTCACTCATCCCAAAAATAGCGCCAAACAAGCTGAATATAAGCATAATGAGGGTAATTACCAAGTTGTTTACGCCAATCTTCTTAAAGATTCTGTTTTGCTGCAACCTCTCAGTGCTCTTTAAAAAATTGGCAATCCCCACATTGATGGCATTGGTGGCGTTGAGAATCCAAAACGCGCCCCCCAGCATAAAAATGAATGCAATTATGTGTGCGGTTCGTGAAAACCCTTTAAAAAACGACAAAAAGACCTGCCACGTTTGAGGCACATTATCCGTATATTGAAAAGAATCTCCCACCACAATATTACGGCTAATACCGTCTATTTCAACAGATTTTCGCTCAAACTCCCCACCAGGAACAAGCCATGTGGCAACAGCGCAAATAATAACAATGTTAAAAACAATGGTGAAGGTGTGTGGGATTTTCATAGTGATTAGTGTTTAGTGATTAGTGATTAATTGCCGTTGGCTTCAGCCAACGGAGAGGGATAAATGATAAATTAACTATTAGTTATCAATTTTTTGATTCTCTCATAGAGTGGAGGGTGTGAGTATTCCAAAAAAACACACCAAGGATGTGGGGTTAGATTGCTCATATTATGAGAACTCAGTTTCTTTAAGGCGGTAATAAGATGCTCGGAAATGCCGTGCTCTTTTGTAAAATTGTCGGCTTGATATTCATTCTTTCGGCTTTGCATATTCGAAAAAATATCAAGTAGCGTAGAAACAGGCGAATAGATGATCACAAAGGCAATTAAGGCAATGTGAAAGGTGGCTTTTTCTACACCTAATGCTGCAGACAATTCATTACTTGCGGCAAAATATCCAAAAATAAAAAGCATAATTCCCATTTGGATAATTCCATAAATCATTGATTTGTAAATATGTTTGTGCTTATAATGACCAATTTCATGAGCGAGCACGGCAACCACTTCATCGGTAGCCATCTCTTGAATTAAAGTATCGTAAAGCACAATCCTTTTTCGTTTTCCCAACCCTGTGAAATAAGCGTTTGCTTTGGTGGAGCGTTTTGAGCCATCAATGATGAAAATATTGGAGATATTAAAGCCTGCTTTTGCTGCAAAGTCTTGAATGGCAGTCCTTAATTCCCCTTCCTCAAGTGGCGTTTGTTTGTTGAACAGGGGAACAATCCATGTGGAATAGAAAACGCCCATAAACAATGAAAAAGCGGTGATTAAAACCCACGCCAATATCCAAAAATGGGCGTGGGTTAACATATAGATATATACAATCAAAGCAAGCAGTGCGCCGCTCAACAAGATAGACAAAAGTGTAGATTTTAGAAAGTCTGTAATAAAAACTTGTGGAGTAGTGGTGTTGAATCCATATTTTTTCTCAATAACAAAAGTTTCATAAATGCTGAATGGCAAAGAAATCAATATTGTGGCAACATAAAAAATGCCAAAAAATAAGAGCACTTGCAAAATATACAAATCTGTGATTTTCAATACAATATTGTTAACAAAAGCAAAGCCATTACACAACAAAACAGCGAGCATAACTACAAAAGAAAAACTTGAAGAAATAATGCCAAAGCGATAATTCTCAAACATATAACTTTGCTGTTTTTTATATTTTTCAACATCGTAAACATCGGAAAGAATATCGGGAATTGGTTTTGAAAACCATGTAGCATTTTTATAATCAACTACTTGATCAAAAATACAACCAATTATTATGATGGATAGGATAATATAAAACAGAATTTCAGGAGTCATTTTTTTTTAGTGGCGAAAATATTATTATTTCTCATTTTGTAATAAATGGCACTCCTAAAAATTAACAATCTGATATTCAACAAAATAATTATTTAACGGCAAAGGGCGAAAAGTAAAGTCAGAGTGAAATAATATATTGACAAATTCTTTGATTTGTAGCTTGTTATAGATATAGTTTTTGAAAAAAACAGTCCAGCAAGTATTTTTTTTCGATTGACTAACAAAAAAGTTTTTACTATACTCTGTTTTTTCTGCATTTTTTTTAATCTTTTGTACATTTTCTTTAAAAAAATGCGTCATTTTATGCTTTTTTGAATTTTTTATTTATTTGATAATCAGTAAAATAAATTCATTTTCTCAACGTTTTGCATAGAAAAAAAAATATCTTTGCCGCCATTAATCATTAATCATTAATCACTAAATTTATGCTCATCAAAACCTACAGTTGCGCCCTTATGGGCGTTGCAGCCATTCCCATCAGTATTGAAGTCAGTATAGAACTTGGTGTAAATTTTATGTTAGTAGGGCTACCCGACAGTGCTGTGAAAGAGAGCCAGCAGCGTATTGATACGGCGTTGCGGTGTCATGGCTACAAAATCCCTATCAAAAAGATTGTAATCAACATGGCGCCTGCCGATATCAGGAAAGAAGGCTCTGCCTACGATTTAACACTGGCGATAGGTATTCTAATTGCTTCGGAGCAAATTCAAGGAGCAGAAAAAGTAGAAGATTACTACATCATGGGCGAGCTGTCTCTCGACGGCAAGTTGCAGCCGATTCGCGGCGCACTGCCCGTAGCCATTGAAGCGCGGAAGCGCGGCAAAAAAGGCGTAATACTGCCTGTTCAAAATGCCCGCGAAGCAGCTATTGTTAGTGATATTGAAGTGCTTGGCGTTGAAAACATTA
Organism: Lentimicrobiaceae bacterium; assembly: GCA_009787675.1. Lineage (GTDB taxonomy): Bacteria > Bacteroidota > Bacteroidia > Bacteroidales > WCHB1-69 > WRNX01. Next base: position 7,611 of record WQSU01000037.1, on the reverse strand, counting down.
AGCAAGTAATAGATTTTTTTAATGCAGATATCCCCATTGATCCCACCAAAATTAATATTCATGATGAGTTTCAGCGCAGCTTGAACGAATATGAATTTGATTTTTCGGATGTTAAAGGGCAGGAAAACATTAAACGCGCTTTGGAGATTGCAGCAGCCGGTGGGCACAATGTAATTTTGATCGGAAGTCCGGGCTCGGGAAAAACAATGTTAGCTAAACGATTACCTTCTATTTTGCCGCCCTTAACGTTAAATGAAGCCTTGGAAACCACTAAAATTCATTCCGTTGCAGGGAAAATGAGTCGTTACGCCTCTTTGATTTCGGTACGCCCATTTCGCGCTCCACATCACACCATTTCCGATGTAGCTTTAGTGGGTGGAGGGCAACACCCGCAACCCGGAGAAATTTCATTAGCGCACAATGGCGTTCTCTTTTTAGATGAACTACCCGAATTTAAAAGAACCGTCTTAGAAGTGATGCGCCAACCTTTAGAAGATCGTTACGTGAGCATCGCACGTTCCAAATATAGCGTTGACTTTCCTGCTTCTTTCATGTTTGTAGCGGCTATGAATCCCTGTCCTTGTGGTAATTACAACAATCCGAAAGTGCCCTGCACGTGCGGACAGGGAATCGTTCAAAAGTATCTGAACAAAGTATCGGGACCTTTAATGGATAGAATTGATATTCATGTAGAAGTAGTACCTGTATCGCATGCCGAGTTGGCATCTGTTGTACCGGTAGAACCCAGCATCAAAATTCGGGAACGTGTGATTGCAGCACGCATGTTGCAACGTAAACGTTTTGAGAAAGTTGAGAATGTTTTTTGTAATGCACAAATGAGCAGCAAAATGGTAAGAACTTATTGTACTATTTCAAAAGAGGGAGAAGAACGCCTAAAATTTGCAATGGAAAAGTTAGGACTTTCTGCTCGGGCATACGACCGTATCTTAAAGGTAGCCAGAACAATAGCTGACGTGAATAACTCCATGAATATTGAAATTGAACACTTGTCGGAGGCTATCAATTTTAGGAGTTTGGACAGGGATAGTTGGGGGAAATAATTCAGGTTACTATACACAACTTTTGTATCCACAGTTCTCATCAATCATCTCAAATTCTATTGTAGCATGAACTATCCCTATCTCATTCAAAACGGCGCGAATTTGCTCTTTTAATTCCGCCAGTTTTTCCATTGGTAATGCTGTTTTCAGAGTTACATGAACAGTAAGTACATGATAGGCTTCATCTAATGACCAAATATGTAAATCGTGGACATTCTCTATGTTTTCTATTTCTGTTATTTTTTTTATGAGATGCTCCTGTTCAAGTTCTGCCGGTGTGCCTTGCAGTAGAATTGGCAATACCAATCGAATATTCTTGACAACGTTAAACAATACAAAACAAGCAATGCAGAGGGATAGAACAGGGTCAATAATGGTCCACCCAGTAAAATACATAACTACAGAACCTACTAAAACCGCTGCCCAACCTAACACATCTTCAAGCAAATGCAGTGAAACTATACGCTCGTTAATTGAGCTTCCTTTTCGCGTGCGCAACACGGCAAACCCATTCACCACAATGCCCAACACAGCGAGTAGAAACATCCCTTTGGCATGGGTTTCCTGTGGTGAAAACAAGCGCGGAATTGCTTCAGAAAGAATATAGATACTTCCCACGATCAGCACAATACAATTGATAATCGCCCCCAAAAGTGAAAAACGTTTATAACCATAAGAATACTGTTTGGTGCTTCCTTTCTTCGACAATTTTTGAAAATACCACGCCAGCCCAAGCGACAAACTGTCTCCAAAATCGTGAACGGCATCCGACATAATAGCGATGCTGTTGGTGAGAACGCCACCAATCAACTCAATAACGGTAAAGAACAAATTGAGAAAAAAGGCAAGCCCGATGTTGCTTTTTTCGGTGTGGGCATGGTGGTGGTGATTGTGGGACATATCCTTGACTTTCTATTTTAAATTAAATTTTCCGGTTCGGCGTGAATATATACTTCACATCTTGAAATTTTATCTTGAATATCCTTTTCTAAGTGATCGCAAAACTTGTGAACATCAGAAAAACTCATTGCAGGGTCTAAATGAATATTAAAAGACACAAAAGTATCAGCCCCTGCGGTCCGGAGTTTAAGGTTGTGATACTGTTTAATCTCATTGTGATGGTTTAAAATATCCACAACAAACTCATAACTTTGAGCCGGCGCCTTATCCAATAAAACATCAATGGCTTTTTTACCAAGTCTGTAGCAAACCGAAAGTATGATGACTGCTACAATCAGTGCCGCAATGGAGTCAGCAGCATGAAAATCAAAAAGATCTACACACAACAATCCTAATAGTACCGCCACAGAGCTCCAAATATCTGATGAAAAATGCAATGCATCTGCTTCCAAGGCTTGGCTGTTGTGTTTTTTTGCCACCCGATACAAAGCACGTGAACGTGAAATATCAACCATAATTGAAATCACAATAACCAAATAACTCCAAATGGTAACCTCTATTTCAACATTTTTTGTTGTTAAACGGTGTATGGCTTCATAAATAACCCATCCACAAGTAAGTAAAAGGAGTATCGTTTGAATCAGAGCCGACAGATTTTCCATTTTTCCATGTCCAAAATGGTGTTGTTTATCTGCCGGTTGATCTGAAAAGCGCACAGAAAAATAGGTTACAACTGTCGCTACCAAATCTAAACAAGAGTGTAAAGCCTCAGATAATAGTCCCAAACTTCCGGTAATAATGCCAACAATAAATTTGAAAGTTGTCAAAAAGACGGCTGCCATAATTGAGGAAAACGCTATTGATTTTTTTTCTTTAAACATTATTTGATAATAAATTTTTATTTCCAGATCATTACCAAGCCGCCTGCACAGATGAGCAAAGCTCCGATAATCACTTTTGGTGTAAGAGGTTCTTTTAGGATAAGAAAAGACAGCAAAATAGTAAAAACAACACTCAATTTGTCGATAGGCGCCACCCGAGAAACGGTGCCCAACTGTAACGCTTTGAAATAAAACAGCCACGATAAGCCCGTTGCAACCCCTGAAAGAATTAAGAAAGTCCAATTAAATCGGGTAAGGTCTCTGATTCCGGCAGCTTTTTGCCCAAAAAACACAATTCCCCATGTGATCAACAAGATGACGACAGTGCGTATTGCCGTTGCCAAATCAGAATTAACATTTTTTATTCCTATTTTAGCAAAAATAGCGGTCAAAGCTGCAAAGATAGCCGACAAGACAGCGTAAAATTTCCACATATTTTAATGATTTCTATTGTTTTATATATCTTTTTGCAGGGGGTACTAACACAAACTTACATTTTATTATTTGGCATCTTGGAATTGAACCTGACTTAAAAAGTAACCACCGCCCCCAAACGTTTGGCAATCTCCTCTCTACGTGTCAACAATTGTTGCAGTTTTTGAAACATCGGCTTTTCAAGTTCTTCCTCTGTATTTTCTTCTATTTCTCTTAAAATCAATTTTCTATAATCTTCAATAATACGTAATTTAAACATCAATATGGTCTCCTCTACCGCATTGTTAAGTTTGTGAATGTTATTAGTAATACTTCGCGTAACAATGTCGAATCTCGTGAACCATTGTTCGCTAATTTCCGGATCATCGTTCAACAAATGGGCAATCACAAAATCTGTAATTTCTTTATCTTCAAGGGTTGAAAAATGACTTTTTATAGCATCTTGGCTCTGCGCTATTTTAGCTATTTCAGAATATTCGTAATAAATTTTTTGAAATAATGGATTCGAGAACTTAATCTGCTGGTGATGAAACTCATTGAAAATATACTGGTCAATGCGGGTTGGCGTAAAAAAAGGCGCTCCATCTTCAGCAAATTCCTGAACATCAACTTCAAACATTCCATGTTTCAGGATAAGGAGGATGATATTTTTTTCAACTTCTATTAAACGATTGGCACTCTCTAATTTAGGTTGGCGTGGCAGTGGTTCAGCAATATTTATCGACTCGGTCAATGCTTCGGTTTTGCCTTCTCCTGCAGGGTCGTTCCTTTTATCTCTTTGCCCTTCGTGTTTTTTCCAAACTGCTTTGCGTAACTGTGCATTCAGCGTTTCCTCTGTAAGTTGAAAAAGTTCTGCACACTCTTTGATGTAAAAGGCACGTGCTACTGCATCGGGGATATCTGCTACATTTTGAATAATTTCGTTCACGATACCGGCACGTTTCATCGGATCATGTCCTGCCTCTTTCGACAAAATATTAGCTTTAAAAATGATAAAGCTCACAGTATTGTTTTGGAAATAGGCTTTAACCTCTTCTTGAGTGGATTTTCTGGCAAAGGAGTCAGGGTCCTCCCCGTCGGGGAGCAGTACGGTTTGCACGTTCAACCCGCTTTCCAGCAACATGTCAATGCCGCGCAAAGATGCCTTTATGCCCGCTTGGTCTCCATCATAAACCAGCGTAATATTTTGAGTTTGAGTAGCTATCAGTTTTATTTGACCTTTTGTCAAGGCGGTGCCGGAAGAAGCCACCACATTTTCCATGCCTGCCGCAAACATTGAAATCACATCTGTGTATCCTTCCACCAAATACACGTTGTCGTTCGCCCGAATGGCTTTCTTGGCAAAGAAAAAACCGTACAAAATATCGCTTTTGTGATACACTTCACTTTCAGGCGAGTTGAAATACTTGGCAATCTTTTCTCCTTGCTTTAAGGTGCGTGCACCAAAACCGAGGGTTTTGCCTAAAGCGCTATGAATGGGAAAAATAACACGCCCATGTAAAAAATCGAACAGTTTGCCGTTCTCACTCTCTTTGGTGAGACCTAAAGCCACTAACTGTTCTTTTTTATAGCCTCTTTGCAACGCAGTTTGTGTGAAATGATCCCACCCCTCAGGGTTATAACCCAATTTGAATTTTTTAATAATAGCTTCGTTGAGCCCGCGTTCCTTAAAATAGCTCAAGGCAATATTTTGCCCATCTTCCGTATCAAAAAGCTGCTCCACAAAATAATTTTCAGCAAATTGATTCAACAACAATAAACTTTCTTTTTTATCATCCTCTTCTAATTCCTCTTTGGTTTTTTCAGCATCTTCTTCAATGGTAATATTGTATTTTTTAGCTATATAGCGTAATGCTTCTGGATAAGAAATTTTTTCGTGCTCCATAATGAAGTGCACCGCATTTCCCTTAGTGTCACAAACAAAGCAGTTGAAAATACCGAGACGCGGGCTCACATACATGGAGGGATTTGAATCCGCGTGGAACGGACAAATTCCTACCCAATTTTGTCCACGACGTTTCAGTGTCACAAAATCCCCAACCACCTCTTCAATCTTGGCGGTCATCATAATTTCATCAATGGTTTTTCGAGAGATCATTTATCTTGTAATATTATTATTGTTAAAGAAGTTTTTAATAATGCTGAACAAAAGTAATATCAATAATTGGATTGAATAATTTGAGGTTGCAAAATTAGAAAATTAATTACTTCGCAAAACTTTTTATTTTCGCCCCCAAATGATCATCACTCATGATAAATCGTATTAAAGAACTTACAGAACAACTTAATCAACACAACTACAATTATTATATACTTGATAATCCAACTATCAGTGATTATGAGTTTGATAAATTGCTGGAAGAATTAACGCGCTTGGAGCAGGAGTATCCGCAGTTTGCACAACCCGATTCTCCTACGCAACGCGTGGGAGGCGAAATCACTAAACAGTTCGTTACGGTGCCGCACGTATTCCCCATGTTGTCGCTGGGAAACACCTACTCTATTGAGGAGATTTCTGAGTTTGACAAGCGGGTGCAAAACGCTCTGCTACAAAAAGCTGAGTATGTTTGTGAATTGAAATACGATGGCGTTGCCATCAGTTTGGTGTATGAAAAGGGCAGGTTACTCCGTGCCGTAACGCGCGGCGATGGCGTTCAAGGTGACGATGTTACGCAAAATGTGAAAACCATCAAATCTATCCCCCTGAAACTTTTTGGAGATTATCCTGACTTTTTGGAAGTGCGCGGCGAAATTGTTCTGCCCCACAAAGCATTCGAGAAACTCAATCTTGAACGTGAAGATATTGGTGAGCAGCCATTTGCAAATCCAAGAAATGCCGCATCAGGAAGCCTGAAGTTGCAAGATTCTTCCGAAGTTGCCAAACGCGGCTTAGATTGTCGCTTGTATCTTGTCCTTGGCGAAAGCCTTCCTTTTAAAACACATTTTGAGAGCTTTACAAAATTAAAAGAGTGGGGATTTAAAACACCCGAAACAGTTCAAAAATGCAGTTCTATTGAAGAGATTAGAAGTTTTATTTCCCAATGGGATAAAGAGCGGGAGCAATTGTCTTTTGATATTGATGGTGTGGTAATTAAGGTGAACGACATCTTGCAGCAACAACAATTGGGCGCTACGGCAAAAAATCCCCGCTGGGCAATTGCCTACAAGTTTAAAGCGCAACGCGTGGCAACAAAACTTTTGAGTGTTGATTTTCAAATTGGTAGAACAGGGGTGGTTACGCCGGTGGCAAACCTGCAACCCGTGTTGCTGGCAGGAACGGTGGTGAAACGCGCCTCGTTGCACAATTATGATATTATTCAACAACTTGATATTCACGAAAATGATTGGCTTTATGTGGAAAAGGGCGGAGAAATCATCCCCAAAATTGTAGGGGTTGAACTTTCTAAACGCCAGGAATATACGGAAAAAGTAAGTTTTATTTCGCATTGTCCGTTTTGTAATTCATTGTTAATCAAAAAAGAAGGAGAAGCCGCCACCTATTGTCCTAACGAATCGGGCTGCCCTCCGCAAATGAAAGGAAAGTTAGAGCATTTCATCTCCCGAAAAGCTATGAATATTGATTCGCTGGGAGAAGGGAAAATAGAGATGCTGTTTGACAACGGTTTGGTGAAAACCAGCGCAGACTTTTACCACCTGAAAACCGAAAGTTTGCTGGGATTAGAAAAGAAAATTGTTGGAGATGACAGCACCGAGCGTATCATCAGTTTTCGCGAAAAAACAGTGGAAAATATGTTAGCGGGCATTGAACAATCTAAAGAGGTGCCGTTTGAGCGGGTGCTGTTTGCCATCGGCATCAGATATGTGGGAGAAACCACCGCAAAGAAAGTAGCCAGCTACTTCAAAACCATTGACGCCATTGCCAATGCAAGCAAAGAAGAACTAAAAGCTGTGGATGATGTGGGCGAACAGGTTGCCGAAAGTATCGTACAGTTTTTCAATACAGTAGAAAACTTGGAAACGATCATCAAACTTCGCGAGACTGGTGTACAACTTGAATTGAATGAGGAGGATCATCAACTCCTTTCCCATGTTTTGGAGGGAAAAAGCATCGTGGTGAGTGGCGTTTTCTCTATCTCTCGCGATGCCATGAAACAAAAGATTGAACTGCACGGCGGCAAAAACGTCTCCTCCATCTCCAAAAACACCAATTTTGTCATCGCCGGCGAAAACATGGGACCTGAGAAACGGAAGAAAGCGGAAAAATTGGGCGTTCAAATATTAAGTGAAATTGAGTTTGAAAACATAATTAAATGATATTATAATATTTTTGCCCCCTTCAAATTAAAGTTTCAAAATAACTAAACTTCCCCCTC
>WQSU01000036.1 GCA_009787675.1 Lentimicrobiaceae bacterium | reverse complement strand
TTCAGAAGCAATTACATACACTTCTCTGCAATATTTCGACCATTATTATATAAAAATAAATATTTTTAGAGTACAATCCATATTGGGCAACAAAGCAGCTATTGATTCATTATGCGCTATGTCTGAAATACTTAAACGAGAAAATTTTGAAGAACTCTTGCCCGTACTCTATCTCAATATTGGTGTTTCTCTTTTTGAAACAGATCCAGACGGTGCATTTATCTACCTTAATAAAATGCAATCCTTAAATTTTGAAAACCCTAAGTGGCGTTCTGTACTTCACTCTTTTATAGGATCTTACTATTCACTGAAAGCAGATTATACGAATGCGTTACACTACTATTTTAAAGCATTGGAAGTGATGGAAGCCAATAATGATTTTTATAGTTTAACGAGCTTGTACTATCATATCTCTTATGTTTATGAACAGCAACAACAATATGAAAAGGCGTTGTTTTATTCCAAAAAAAGTAAATCTCTAATGCTACACCTTCGTTCCAATTTAGTGGCGATTGAAACCTACCAAAAATATGTAAACACTTTTTTAGAAGCATCTAAAAATGAGTTGATCATTGCAGAACAAACTATTAAATTAAAAAACAAGCAAGAAATACTCATTGTCTTCATATCGGTTTCTTCCCTGTTGCTCATATTATTAATCCTTATTTATACACATAAGCAAAACCAGCTTAAAATTAGTGAGAACCGTGAGTTAACAGCCAAATTGGAGCATGAGAAAAGGGTACAGCAATACGAAAAGAGGCAACGAAAATTAGAAAAGGAAAAACAAAGAGAGGTGATTGATGCAAAAACGAGAGAACTAACTTCATACTCCATGTTAGTATCGAATAAAAATGTGATTCTAAAGCAAATCACAGATTTATCTACTCAAATATTAGAAGATAAAGAAAACAGTAGTAAGATGGCAAAAAAAATTAACGACATCATTCAAAGCAATTTAGATATTGACGAAGAATGGGAAAATTTTAAAATGCACTTTGATAATGTGCATCCTCTTTTTTTTGAAAAACTCAAGCATACTTGTGTCAATTTGACCGAAGAAAACTTGAGAATGTGCGCCTATATAAAAATGCGTTTAACCAACAAGCAAATATCACAACTCTTACATGTTGTTCCCAATACCATTATTACCAGTCGCTATCGCCTCAAGAAGAAATTGCAGCTTGCCGACGATGAGGATTTGGATTGTTTTATGGCGGGATTGTGAGAAGGTTTCAATAAAAATAATGTAAATAATTTATTTATAGCAAAATAAATTTCTTTCATTGTACATCCATTGTCTATACTTATTTCACTGGTTCTATGCTGTGTTCTGTTATTTTTGCAGCCAATTTTAATTAGAAATTTTCTATTATTAATAGATAATTTTTTTTTTGGTTTAATTTTTTTTGTGAGGGCTATTTGAAAAAGTAGCCCTTACCTGTTTTTTCTTTATTTCGCGCTCAAAAAAATTTTTTTCACCCAATGAATAACCTCCTCAAAATAATCCTCAACATCCTAATTTTCACCATTATCGTTGGATTTGGATATTACATGTTTAATTCTATTTAAGCTGATAGAAAAACAGTGCAATGTGATGATGTACAGGAGGAATGTGTGTTTCTTTCTCCATATCAAAAAATATATGGTTTTGAGGTTGATTCCGATATTCAATGTTTTGATATTTACATTGATATGCTTTATATTGTATTAGACGGTAACGTTTCCATCTTTGATTTAACAGGCAAATATGTAAACCATTTTGCAATAGAAGCAGAGGTACGTGATATTGTTGTAGAAAATGAGATGATTTACTTGCTCTATCCCACAAGTATAGTCTTGTATAATTTTGAGGGAGATAGAAAAGAAACGTGGGAAGCTTGTAGCGAGAATACGTTTACCCTGAACAAAAACTCTTCATCCCCAATGAAGCCTTGTGGGCATACATTGATATCGCCATGCTCCTTCTCTTGATGAGTTTTGTTGCATGGGCAGTTTTGAAAAAGCAAGTGCGTGTACCCGTGATGCTTACATCGGTTATTTCGGTAGTATACTTTGGATTTTTTCGGCATAGGTGCGTGTGTAGCATCGGTGCGATACAAAATGTGGCGCAAGTGTTGGCAAATCATGGACCTACCATTCCGTTGTATGTTTTGTTACTGTTTCTGCTACCCATTATCTTTACACTGCTTTTTGGCAGGGTGTTTTGCGCCGGCGTGTGCCCGCTGGGTGCTTTGCAAGAGTTGGTGAATGTAAAAAACTATAAACTGTCTAATGCACTAACTGGAACATATCTGTTTGGGAAAAATCCACAGGTATAACCTTCGTTGATTCTACCACAATCAAAGTTTGCGCCAACAAACGTATCAAGCGAAACAAAGTCTTTTTTGGGTGCCTGATAAAAAACACTGATCTTAATGGAATCAATGAAAGTAATTTAGGTGCATGCTTTTTATGCTATTTTTGCCGATTAATAAATATTCCCTGTGGCAAAATTGGCAATTGTAATTTTAAATTGGAATGGGCAAAAGTTTTTAGCTCAATTTTTGCCCATTCTTATAAAATTTGCACCTGAATATACAGAAGTTATCATCGCTGATAACGCTTCCACAGACAACTCCATTGCGTTTTTAAAAACTAATTTTCCATTCATAAGGATTATTCAAAATAACGAAAACGGCGGCTTTTCAAAAGGCTATAATGAGGCTTTGCGGCTAATAGATGCCAAGTATTATTGTTTGCTCAATTCTGATGTTGAAGTAACCGAAAACTGGGTAACGCCTATCATTTCTTTGCTGGATAGCCATCCTGAAGTGGCTGTTGTTCAACCAAAGTTATTGTCTTATAATGATAAAAAGAAATTTGAATACGCCGGCGCCTCAGGAGGTTTTATCGATCATCTTGGCTATCCTTTTTGTAGGGGCAGGGTATTTGAATCGTTGGAAAGCGATAACGGACAATATGATGACCCCATAGAAGTGTTTTGGGCTACCGGCGCCGCGTTATTTGTACGAAGCGCCGTATTTCACGCCCTAAACGGCTTGGACGAACTCTTTTTCGCACACATGGAAGAGATCGATTTTTGCTGGCGAGTGAAAAACTTAGGCTATAAAGTTATGGTTGAACCCAAGTCGGTGGTTTATCATGTGGGGGGCGGCACTTTGCCAAAGAACAGTGCAAAAAAAACTTACCTCAACTTTCGAAACAATATGTTTCTATTACTCAAAAATTTACCGAAAAAAAAACTCCTTCCTGTTTTCCTTTTACGGTTCCCTTTGGATAATATTGCCGCTATTTTCTTTTTATTGCAAGGACACTGGAGAGATACGGTTGCCGTATATCGCGCACAACTCTCTTTCTTGAAGCATTTTAGCCGAATCAAACAAAAAAGAACACCTATTAACGAAGAAGTTTTCAACCAAACTTTTCGAAAATCTATTGTTTTTGAGCACTATATAAAGAAAAAAACTCGATTCAACGGTAAAACGTTGGATAATTAACAATTAATAAAACAATAAAATATGCTGACATTTATAACATTTTATCACATTTTTTTGTACGCCATGTTAGCTTTGGCGGCAGTGGTCTTTATTGCATTACAGTTCGTTACGGTTGCATACGGGATGACTTTCAACAACCGCTGGGGAATCTCAATCAGCAGTAAATTAGGATGGTGGCTCATGGAAACACCTGTTTTTGTTGCCATGCTCATTATTTACGGACTTTCTCTGGATCACGGCATTAAGCCTTTTAATGTAGTTACTTCTTTTATTCTTTTGTTATTCCTGCTGCACTACGGGCAACGTTGTTTTGTGTTTCCACTACTCATGAAAGGAGACAGCAAAATGCCGCTTTCAGTTATCTTTTCCGGCATATTTTTCAATCTGTGCAATGCCTTTATGCAAGGGTGCTGGCTCTTTATTGTTTCGCCCATTAAAATGTATGAATTGAGTTGGTTCTGGTCGCCCCAATTTATTGTCGGAACCGCCATCTTCTTTTTTGGAATGACTGTAAACATGCACTCAGACAGGATTATACGCAGGTTAAGGAAATCGAAAACAGACAATAATTATTATCTTCCTAAAGGTTTTTTATTTGAAAGAATTAACTCATCAAATTATTTTGGTGAATTATTGGAATGGTTAGGTTTTGCCATTTTAACATGGTCGTTTGCTGGAGTTGTGTTTTTCTGTTGGGCATTTGCCAATTTGGTGCCCCGCGCAAAAGCTGTCTATTGTCGTTATTATCAATTTTTTGGAGAAGATTTCACCAAACTTAACCGTTGGAAAATATTTCCATATATATACTAATTTTCTCAAATGCAAGCATCTATAATTCGATATTTCCTTATTCTTCTATTTATAGCAAATAGTGCAACCACACTTGCTCAATATCATGCCGTGCACGAAATAGACTCTGTAATGGACCTATCGCCCTATTATTTGCCGACTTCTTATTCTAATATACAATTTATTGAATTTGAGCATCTCACATTCAAACCTGTAGATACAAGCATGATCTCTACGCACTTGTTTGATCCTTTACTTAAACCGGAAGGTATATATCAAAATTTGGGACTTAATGGGCAGGCGCATCAATCCATTGTCTTTGATTATCAAAGAGAAATGGGGTTTGTTTATCAACAACTTCCTTACCCGCTTTACTTTAAAAAGCAATCGGATTTGAGTTTTCCCAAGCTTAAAACTACTTATTCAAGAGTAGCTTACACAATTACATTACCCAACCTGAATGAACTTTTTGCCGATTTTTCGCAATATGTAAAAGGGGTTACCATCGATTTTAATTTCTATGCCTTTAGTAAGGGCTCGTTTAACAATCAAATCAGTCGAAACATTTGCACAGATTTTCTGTTACACTACGAAACTCCGTCTTCTATTTATGGATTTAAAACCAGCTTTATTCTCAACCATTTGAATAGTGATGATTCTGGAGGTTTGAAAGATTTGGATGCCTATAAAAATGGAGCTGACCTACCCGCTATTTATAATCCTAAAGCAAGGTCAAGAATAATGGCTTTTGATATTAACCTTCAAAATTATGTCAACATAATAAACAAGGATAAGAAATATTTTGGAACTTTTACCTACGACTTTCAACTCACGCATAACACAATCAATTATAGCGATACAGAACCTGATAGCGTTTATTATCCTCATTTTGATGGTGATATTTCAAATGATTCTACACGATTGCTTTCCGTTAAAAATGTGTTACAATGGAGCAATTTTAAACCTTTTAAAGAACTGATTGACAAGAAGAACTTCTTTCATATCGCTGGCGGGGCATTGCACGATTACAGTGAACTCAAATATTCGAGCAATCATTTCAATTCTTTGTATTTGTTTGCCAGAACGCACATTCGATTATTTCATGTCTTGGATATTACCGGTAAAATCTCTTATTCAGTGTATGGATATACCCAAAATGATCTATTGGCAAATGCAGGAATTTCGTGGGCAATTAATCGGGAAAAAGAGCATGTCATTGGCTTCAATGCCAGTTTTTTTCACAATACACCCGAATATGTTTTACAACATGTAAGGAGCAACTATTTTCAATGGGACACCACTTTCTTAAAGCAAGATGTGGTGCAACTTAAAGCGTTTTGGAATTATGAAAAATACAAGATTTCGGCAAGTTACTTTTTTATAAACAATTGGGCGTATCTTTCGGAACAATGGCATCCCATTCAACACGAGAAGAGTGGAAATTTACTTCAACTTTCTGCTTTTGTCCCTTTTCGATATAAGAATTTTGGAACAACAGCAAACCTGAATTTGCAGCACTGCACCAATGATGTTATTAAAGTTCCTCTATTTGCCGGAAAACTATCTGTTTTTTACATCTTTGAGCTATTAAAGAAGCGATTAAAAATTCAAGTAGGAACAGATTTAATGTACAATACGACTTATGCCGCTGACGGCTATTTGCCTGTTTTACACAAGTTTTATTATCAAAATTCACAAAATATTGGTGATTTTGTTTTTTGGGATGCTAATGTAACCGTCCAGATTGATAGAATCAATTTCTTCTTTCGCATTGCCAACCTGCTACCGCCATTCATGCACTACCGAAATTTTACAACCCCAAATTTTCCTACAGACAAATACAATATAAGTATTGGAATTACTTGGAGATTTTTTGACTAAGTATCTCTAAATAGTTTTTTTGAAAGTCTTTCTAATTAAACAAAAAGTGCGAAGAGATTGAAGTTCCATCCATTACACTTGCAATTACATCTGATAACAGATGACTTACTGTAACGATGGCAACTTTCTTTGATTCTTTTCTAAAAGGGATTGAATCGGTTAATATCAATTTGTCAATGATGGAATCTTCGATGTTTTGCAATCCGTTTCCGGAAAGCAGTCCGTGCGAGCACATTGCCATAACCGACTTGGCGCCGTTTTCTTTCAACTTGTTAGCGGCTTTAATCAAAGTGCCGCCTGTATCAATAATGTCATCTACAATAATGCAGTTTTTTCCTTTTACATCTCCGATAATCTGCAAATTAGAAACTTCATTTTGTTTCTCACGCTGTTTAAAGCCTATAGCCAAATCGCAATCTAATGCTTTTGCGTAGGTAGAGGCTCTTTTTGTTCCGCCTGTATCTGGAGAAACAATACATAAGTTGTCTAATTTCAAACTTTGAATATAAGGATAAAAAACATTGGAGGAATACATATGGTCAACAGGAATCTCAAAGAACCCCTGAATTTGGTCGGCATGTAAATCCATTGCAATAACACGGTCAACACCTGCAGCAATCAACAAATTTGCCATTAATTTTGCACCGATTGAGGTGCGAGGTCTATCCTTTCGGTCTTGTCGCGCATAACCAAAATAGGGTATTACGGCAATAATTTTATAGGCGGATGCCCGTTTGGCAGCATCTATTAAGATTAACAGTTCAATCCAGTTTTCTGCCGGAGCAAAAGTAGGTTGAATAATAAAAACATACTTACCCCTAATCGTTTCATTATAATAGGCTTGGATTTCGCCATCTCGAAATTGGGCAATTTCTACTTCCAATAAAGGCATGTTTAAATTATGGGCAATTTTTTTTGCCAATTCCGGATTCGCTCGACCCGTTACAATTGCAGAAGTTCTTCCTTGCATAAAGTATTGATTATTATATGGTTAATGAATTTCAACAAGCAGACGCAAAAGTATAAGAAATTTTAAAATATTCCAGATGGAGAAAAAAAAATTGAGGGCTTCAAAAAAAATATTATTTCGCAAAAAAATAACATGCTCAAGTTTATCTATAAAAATATCACTTTTCAATGGTTTGTTTTTTTAGGGTTGCTGGGGTTTTCCATATATCAAATTGTTACACAAACACAGTTGGAAAATCAGGAGGGTAGTGTTTTTTTCTATATCAATTTTGTATATTTCTTTTCACAACATCAATTCTTTGGAAAAGGAATTATTATAGTGGTTTTATTGCTTCAACTCTTGCTTTTACAGTATTACTACAGTGAAAATGAATACTCTACAAAAAATTCTCTATTACCAGGATGCTTTTATCTTTCTATTTTATTGCTAACAAAGTCATTAATTACTATTTCTCCTTTCTTTTTTACACTATTCTTTTTTTTAATAATTATATGTATTGATTTTACGGAAAACACTGTTAAAATAAAAAACAATCTTTTTTGGGTGGGTATGCTTATAGCATTAGCTACATGCATTGATATCAGTGCTCTTATCTTACTTGTTTTATTGATGGCGACACTTATCATTAATCAATTTTCAAGAATAAAAGAGTTTGGTGTTTTATTTTTTGGGTTTGCTTTGATCTATTTCTACTTCTTTTCCTATCATTTTTTTGTTGATAATTTAGAAAATTGGTTGTCGTCATTTACACAAATTAAAATACTGGGCATATTGAAAAGCAAAATTCCAAACCTAACGTTATCAATCATTTCGTTGCTTGTCTTGGCTATCATTTATTTATTTCTTATAGTGAAATTCAAATTGTTGAGTGAGTCTAAAGTAGTTATTCAACGTAAAAGGATTATCACCTTAAACACAAGAGCATTTTTAATCATAGCTTGCATATTTCTTTCCGGTTCTACGTATCCATTTTTTTTAGGGTATCTGTTCATTCATATCTCAATCTATATGGCGATGTTGGCTCAAGAAAAAAGCCCATTATATATTGTTAATGAATTGATTACAATTACAATTTTAATAGCTTTATGGCTTTGCAATCTCACTTTTCCGATTCTTACACAATAGAAGCAGGCTGCGATGAAGCAGGAAGAGGCTGTTTGGCAGGTCCTCTTTTTGCCGCAGCTGTTATTTTGCCTTTCGATTATTTTAATGAACAACTCAACGATTCAAAGCAACTGAGTTGCACACAACGCGAAACGCTTCGGGAAATTATTATGAAAGATGCTATTGCCTATTCTGTCGTTTCCATTTCTGAAGTTGTTATTGATGAAATCAACATCTTAAATGCCTCTTTTCGAGGGATGAATTCTGCCGTAAAGGAATTAAATATCAAACCGGAATTGTTGCTCATTGACGGCAACCGTTTTAAGAATGAGACTGAGTTTCCCTTTCATTGCATTGTTCAAGGCGATGCTCAATATATGTCTATTGCTGCCGCCTCTATCCTTGCTAAAACTTTCCGTGATGATTTAATGAAGCAATTAGATGTTGAATTTCCGGTGTATGGCTGGAAGCATAATAAAGGATACCCGACTTCGGCGCACAAGGAAGCGCTACTTCAATACGGCAGAAGCCCCTACCACCGAAAAACATTTCAGGTGAAGGGGCAACTGAAGTTAGCGTTTTAAAAATCAATTTCCACAGTTTTTTTCTTCACCTATCTCGCCAGCCCTTAAAAAAATTTATTTTTGCCGACTGTTTGTAAAATATACTGAATATTCATTTGTATAAATGTATAACTTTTAACTATTAACTATTAAATATTATGAATTCCAACGAATTTCCTGAAGCCTTTGAAGCCGAAACCGTTCAATCAGAACCTGAAACAAAATCCTCCTCCCATTCTGTTGTGGAAAGAAAATTATGCAATTTTATCGCTTTTGGCGTGCTGTTTGTTGCAGTGGCAGTCCTTTATGTATTGCACTTCACCGCGCCGAAAACCCCCGTTTTTACACCTAAAGAGATCGTGGGAACACCCGGCTCTGGCGAAATTGTTTATGTGAATTTAGATACTGTTAATGCCCATTATGAATTAGTATCTATTTTAACCGGCGATATACAGGCTGAAATGGCTAAACAAGAAGCGATCTTCGCCAACAGAGAAAATGCTTTCCAAAGAAAATACAAACAGTTTCAAGATAATATGAATGCAGGCATCTTAACCCAGGTGCAAGCAGAAAATGCGCAAACACAACTGATGCAGGAATATCAACTATTGGAAGACGACAAGGAACGTATCTTTAATAATCTGCAAACCCGACAAACAGAAGCGCTTTTACAAATCTACGACTCCCTTCAGGCTGCCGTAAAACGAATCAATATAGAAAGAAATGCCTCTTTTATAATTACTTATCAAACTCAAAGCCCCTTTTTGTTGACTGCAGACCCCACAAAAGAGATCACGGATCATGTTCTGTTTGAATTAAATCGTTCTTATAAAAAATAGTGTAATTTCGCGGCTTCAAATTTTTAACCTTAATACACTTATGAAAAAATCAAAATTAGAAGAAAAGAAAGAACAAGGACAACACCAACACGAAAGTTTGGTTGTACGTATTTTCGGTTTTTTTAACCAATACAACAAAATTATTTACGGAGTAGCCATTGGACTCCTTCTTATTGTTTGCGCACTTTTGGCTTTTAATAAATTTTATCTGACCCCACAATCCGAAAAAGCATCCGCCATGATGAGCGCCCCCTTGGACGCCATGATGAAGGCTGACTCATTGTCTTTGATGGTTGCTTTGGAAGGCGACGATGAAAACGAAGGGTTTTTAACAATCGCTTCTTCATTCAGTTTAACAAGCACGGCAAATACGGCAAAATATTTCGCAGGATTGTGCTACTTGAAACTTGGAGATAAAGAAGAAGCTTTAAACTATCTGTTGAAATTTAAAAAGAAAGACGATATTTACTGGTATGGCGCTCAAGGCATGATTAGCGACCTGTATGATGACCAAGGAGAAATTGCTATGGCTATTAAATATTGTAAAAAAGCTACCGAAAGCAAAGACCCTTATTTAGCTCCTGTTAACCTGTTTAAATTAGGACAACTCTATGAAAGAGAAGGTAATTGGGGAAAAGCTGCAGCAGCCTATCAAACAATAAAAAATCAATTCTATGCTGAATATCAAAAAATGAACATAGATAAATTCTTGGAAAGAGCGCTTATTAATAATAAATAATGAAAAAACAAAACCTTTCCCAACACGGCAATATTCCCGTATTAAAGAATAAATATGTTAAAATAGGAATTGTTGTAAGTGATTGGAATGAAACTATAACCAACGCACTCAAAGAGGGTGCGTTGGCTTGTTTAAAGGAATCGGGTATTGATGACCAACAGATTGTTATTCATAATGTTCCAGGCAGTTTTGAACTCCCCTTTGCCGCTTCTATGTTGATAGACGCCCACGATGATATT
Organism: Lentimicrobiaceae bacterium; assembly: GCA_009787675.1. Classification (GTDB taxonomy): domain Bacteria; phylum Bacteroidota; class Bacteroidia; order Bacteroidales; family WCHB1-69; genus WRNX01. The sequence continues at coordinate 2,059 of WQSU01000036.1, read as the reverse complement.
GATGCCGTGATCTGTTTGGGATGTGTGATTCAAGGAGAAACACGTCATTTTGAATTTATCTCGCAAGCGGTGGCAAATGGTATTATGCGCATTTCTTTAGATTATAATGTTCCCGTTATTTTTGGGGTGCTAACCTGCGATACCATGGAGCAAGCGCAAGAACGAGCAGGAGGAAAACACGGCAACAAGGGCGTGGAAGCTGCCTATACCTGTTTGAAAATGTTGGAACTTCAACAAAAAATCTTTTAGTTTTATGGCTATGCGTGTGGTTTTTATGGGTACCCCCGACTTTGCAGTGTCCTCCTTAGATACCCTATATCACTCTGAACATGAGGTTGTTGGAGTAGTAACTACGCCCGACAAACCTGCCGGTAGAGGTTTGCAATTACAATTCTCCGAGGTAAAGAAATATGCCCTACAAAAAGGGATTCCGCTATTGCAACCGGTAAAACTACGTGATCCTGAGTTTCTTGAAGCATTAAAACAATGGCGTGCTGATATCTTTGTGGTGGTGGCATTCAGGATGTTGCCCAGTGAAGTGTATGCGCTTCCGCCCCATGGAACTTTTAATGTACACGCTTCATTGCTGCCGCAATACCGAGGGGCAGCCCCTATTCACAGGGCAATAATGAATGGCGAAACACAAACAGGTATTACCACTTTCTTTCTTAATAAGGAGATGGATTGCGGGGATATCATCCTGCAACGCAAAACCGATATTTTTCCCGATGAAACCACAGGCGAACTCTACGACCGTTTAAAAGTGATGGGTGCCGCTGCGGCTTTGGAAACCCTGTTGCTTGTTGAAAAAGGTGGTTTTGTTCCGTTGCCCCAGATGTGCAGGGCAGACACTGAAATTAAACTTGCTCCCAAAATCCACAAAGAGGATACGGTAATTGACTGGAATCTTCCTGCAAAAGATATTATCAATAAAATCAGAGGACTTTCTCCCTATCCTGGAGCGCTTACTGTTTTGAAAAAAAAGGATGGCGCCGCTATTGTCCTAAAGATTTTTAAAGCAGCTATTACCTCTGAGAGAACAAAGGGAAATTCCGGTGAAATTGACACGGATGACAAGAATTTTTTCCATATTTCTTCCAAAGATTGCAAAATCTCAATACTAAATTTGCAATTTGAGGGAAAAAAAAGGATTGATACAACTTCTTTTTTACAAGGTAATCGTATATCAATTTATACTATATAATTATAATAGTATAAATATTTTTAGAAAAATTACTGTTTTAATTAACAATTTTGAGATTTTATTAACAAATGAATGATTTGTATTCTTTATAATAAAAAAATAAGAAAATAATTTAGATTTGCAAAGTTTTTAAAAATATTATTAATCATTAAAAAAAATCTATTATGAACAAAGCAGAATTAATTACCGCTATGGCTGAAACAGCCGGCATGACCAAAGTAGATGCTAAAGCTGCATTAGAAGCATTTGTATGTGCAACCTCAACCGCTTTGGCACAAGGCGACAAATTGTCACTTATTGGATTTGGCACATTCTCCGTAACAAGCCGTCCAGCAAGAAAAGGAAGAAACCCAAGAACAAAGAAAGAGATCATGATTCCTGCCAAGAAAGTTGTTAAATTTAAAGCAGGTGCCGAGTTGGCTGCAAAAGTTTAGTTAGCTTCTTCTTTAAAATCCTTATTTTAGGCGTTAATAATTTAGAAAATAGATTATTAACGCCTAATTAGCCTATACCTCTTTCCCGGAATTGCTTCAATAATGCCATTGAGCTCTAATCCTAATAATAAAGAAGCAATTTTTGAAGGCGTAAAAGAAGTGTTAAATGTTATTATTTCGTCAATATGAGGTTCTTTCAGATTGTTTATGATAGATACAATCGCTTCTTCATCTTCGTTTAAATCATAAAACATTTGTGTTTGAATTGGTGTTGGTTTTTCTTCATTCCAGCCCATCATTTCAATAATATCTTCTCCTGAAGTAACCAATGCGGCTAAATTCTGGCGGATCAACTCGTGGCATCCTTCTTGAGAAGGCGAGAAAACGGATCCCGGAATAGCAAACACATCGCGTTGATAAG
>WQSU01000035.1 GCA_009787675.1 Lentimicrobiaceae bacterium | reverse complement strand
TGAGCATCATACATAAATCCTGAAGCGAAAATATCTTTAAAACGGTGGGCAATTGTGGTGCCCTCAACAAATTCCCGCAACCCCGACGAGATGATATAATGTTCTATCTCAAAGCCTCTTTCTGCCGCGTAGCGGTTTATTCTTTCAAAATATTGCTCAACACCTTGATAGAAAGAGATCTGTTTTCCATACTGAAAGAAATCCTCTTTTCTGATTGAAATATTTTTTTCTTTGGCTTTTTCGGTTAATGATCAACTATAGACAACACTATACCTTCCACATCAAACCCAACCAACTTATATAGGTTGGGAATATCGCCATGTTCAATAAAAGTATCAGGAATGGCTATTGGAATGACTTTGTTATTATATTGTTTTTCAATAATATATTCTGACACTGCGGTGAAAAGTCCGCCGCTAACCATGCCATCTTCCACTGTGATGACAGTGTGATGTGTGGTGCAAATTTCATCAAGCATTTTTTTGTCGAGCGGTTTTAAAAAACGCACATCAATATGAGTGAGTGTTTTTCCTTTATTTTCAAGAATATCAATAGCTTGTGCTGCATTGTTGCCGAGAGGTCCCAACGATAAAATGGCGATATCTTTGCCTTGCTTGAGCAGTTTCGATTGTCCTATTTCCAATGTTTCTAACGGGGTTTTCCATTCTATCATCACGCCGTTTCCGCGCGGGTAGCGTATGGCAAACGGATTGTTCCGGTCTTTGTAAGCGGTGAACATCATGTTGCGTAACTCTGCTTCGTTTCGGGGCGAGGCAATGATGAGGTTTGGGATAGAGCGCAAAAACGCCAAATCGAAAACGCCGTGGTGCGTGGGTCCATCCTCCCCTACCAAGCCGGCGCGGTCAATACAAAAAATAACAGGCAGTTTTTGCAGTGCGACATCGTGAATAATCTGATCATAACTGCGTTGCAAAAATGAGGAGTAAATATTGCAAAACGGGATTTGTCCTGCAGCAGCAAGTCCTGCAGCAAAGGTAACAGCGTGAGACTCAGCAATTCCCACATCAAATACACGATGCGGAAGTTTCTCTCGCATAATGGTTAAAGAACAACCGGTTGCCATAGCCGGAGTAATTCCCACAACACGCTCATCCTGAAGTGCTAACTCCAATATGGTTTCCCCAAAAACGGTCTGATATTTTGGAGGCATGTTGTGCCTGTCGGGAACAATAAGTTCTCCGGTGTCAGGGTCATAATTACCGGGAAAATGATACAATATCTGGTTTTCTTCCGCCAACGGCAACCCTTTGCCTTTCACAGTAACAATGTGCAGTAGCTTAGGACCTTGTATCTCTTTTAAGTTAGACAAAATACGAACTAATTTCACCACGTCATGCCCATCAGCAGGACCAAAGTAGCGAAAACCCAATTGTTGGAAAAGATTACTTTTACTCACAATTTGTCCCTTAATAGAATTACCCAAACGGCTGATTGCCTGTACAATAAATTTTCTGGAATTAAAAAACTTCCAAACTCCTTTTTTAAAGCGATTGTAAGATTTTGAGCTGGTAATTCTGAGCAGATATTGACTCATTGCACCCACATTTTCATCAATAGCGATACGGTTATCGTTAAGAATCACCAACATAGTTTCTTTAGTACCGCCAGCTTGGTTCATAGCTTCAAACGCCATGCCGCCGCCCATTGCGCCATCGCCAATTACGGCAATGTGGTGTTGGGAAGTGTTTCCCGACAGCCTCGCTGCAGTTGCCATGCCTAAAGTCGCTGATATTGACGTAGATGCGTGTCCTGTTCCGAAAGCATCGTATTCACTTTCGCTCATTTTGGGAAAACCGCTCATCCCTTTATATCTTCGATTGGTTTCAAATTGTTCTTTTCTTCCCGTAATAATTTTGTGCGTATAGGCTTGATGTCCCACATCCCAAACCAATTTATCATTCGGTGTATCAAATACATAATGAATAGCTACGGTGAGTTCCACTGTGCCTAAGCTGGCGCCCAGATGTCCCGGATTTTTTGCCGATTTCGTAATGATAAAATGCCGCAGTTCTTCACACAATTGCGGCAATTTTTCTACTGATAAATTTCTTATATCTTTAGGAAACTGTATTTTATCTAACAGCGTGTACGATGAATGCTCTGCCATGAATAGAACGTTTGGTATCGTTTAGTACTGCTCTTTTTCGTTTGGAAATTCCCTCTGTTTCACATCATTAATATAATGAGAAACGGCGCTGATAATCTCTTCCGAAATATTATGATAGCGTCGCAGGAAGCGTGGGGAAAACTGTTGTGTGTATCCCATCATATCGTGAAAAACAAGTACTTGCCCGCTGGTATCCTGTCCGGCGCCAATGCCAATGGTGGGGATGGAGATGCTTTCCGTAACTTGCTTGCCCACAGCGGCGGGAATCTTCTCCAGCACCAAAGCGAAGCAGCCGTGCTGCTCTAAAATTTTAGCATCTTCCAGCAATTTATCCACCTCTTTTTGCGTGGTTGCGCGTACCGTATAAGTTCCAAACTTATTGATACTTTGTGGAGTTAGTCCCAAATGTCCCATCACGGGAATGCCGGCGCTTAAAATCCTGTCAATACTTTCGGAAATCTCTATACCACCCTCCATTTTCACTGCATCAGCACCCGATTCTTTCATAATTCGGATGGCAGATGCCAGTGCTTCTTTCGAATTGCCCTGATATGTACCAAAAGGAAGGTCAACCACCACCAAAGCGCGCTCTACCGCCCGCACCACCGACGATGCGTGATAAATCATATCATTCAAAGTAATGGGTAGCGTAGTTTTGTATCCTGCCATCACATTGGCAGCAGAATCGCCCACTAGAATCACATCAATTTTTGCCTCATCCAACAAGCGTGCCGTTGAATAATCATAAGCCGTGAGCATGGCTATTTTTTCCCTCTCATTGCGCATTCGTTGCAGTACATGAGTAGTTACCTTTGTAACATCACGATAAAGATATTGACCTTTCATTATTTATTTTAATAAGGGGGCAAAAATAACAAAATATTAAATGTTCTTTTGGAAAACAACAGAATAAATTATCTATAAGTGAGAAAAATCATTACCTTTTTCTGTTGTAAGAAATAAAAGATATTCCACATCGTTTTAGAACTTGCAATATATTTTTGTTTTTATGAATTATAGAAAGTTTTTTCTTATTTTTTTTATTAGTTTCTCATTTTTAAGGGCAAACGCTCAAGTTGCAAAGTACAGCAATGAATTTCTCTCTTTGGGAATTGGCGCGCGCGGCTTGGCAATGTCTAATACGATGGTTTCTTTAGCCAACGATGTGACCGCTTCCTATTGGAATCCAGCCGGTTTGGTACGAATGGAACGCCCTTACCAATTATCTGCCATGCACGCTGAATATTTTGCAGGTGTCGCCAAATACGACTATATCGGCGCAGGATACAAGATAGATAATAAACAGGCGGTAGCTTTCTCATGGATTCGATTCGGCGTAGATAATATTATGAATACCACGGAATTGATTGACAATCAAGGAAATTTTGATTATAAAAAAATCACCTATTTTTCAGCAGCAGACAATGCCTTTCTTTTAAGTTATGCCTACAACTTTGAAAAAGTAAAAGGACTTTCTTTAGGCGCAAATGCCAAAATTATTCGCAGAACAATTGGAAAATTTGCTGGCGCTTGGGGATTTGGATTAGACATTGGTTTACAATATAATACAAAAGGCTGGCAAGTGGGCGCCCTGCTTAAAGATGCTACCTCCACTTTTAATGCATGGAGTTATACATTAACAGATAAAATACTTGAAGTGCTTGAGGCTACCGGTAACGAACTGCCGGAAAATACATTAGAATTAACTGCTCCGCGGTTTAATTTTGGCGCTGGAAAATTTATTGAGCTTGGAAAAGGCTTTAACGCTACTTTTGCATTAGACTTTGATTGTACTTTCGATAAAAAACGTAATACGTTGATAAAAAGCAATTTTATTTCTATTGACCCTCATTTCGGGATGGAATTTGCATACAAGACAATTGTCGCACTTCGCGCAGGAATCGGCAACTTCCAACAAATTCCCTTTTTCGATGGCAAGAACAAATTCACCTGCCAAATTAATCTTGGAATTGGTGTCGGAATTAGAGACCTTGTTTTCATTGATTACGCTTTTACCGATTTGGGCAATCTTTCTGTAGGCTTATACTCTCATGTTTTTTCACTGAAAGTGGCAATTGCCTCGTTTAAGAAGAAAAAAAGTGAATAAGGGTAAAAGGTTAGTGATTAGTGATTAGTGATTTTTCCGACAGCCTGTATAACGTCCACTCATCCAAAGAAATAGCGCCAATATTTTCTTTGTAAAATTGAATTGCCGGAATATTCCAATCCAAACAGATCCATTCTATTCTCCCACACTCACGTCCTTGTGCAATTCTTCTGAGTTCAGAAAAAAACTGTTTCCCAAATCCTAAATGCCGGTACTCGGGTAAAACATACAAGTCTTCCAGATATAGCCCGCGTTTACCAGTAAATGTTGAGAAATTGTGAAAAAAAAGCGCAAAACCAATGATTTGTCCATCTTTTTCTCCCAATAATACCTCCGCTGCTTTTTTCACAAAAAAAGAATCGTACAAAACCTCTTCTGTTGCGGTTACTTCATGTAATAATTTTTCATACGCTGCAATCCCTTTAATAAGATTCAGTATTTCGGGAATATCTTTTTCTGTTGCAAATCTAATTTTCATATAAACAAAGTTTTAAGCCCTTATTCCCTCCTATTCCCCAACAACCACTCTCACCCCTTCCGAGTGCGAGGTAAATTCCGGTGCATACATAGATTGCATGGTCGTTATTCCGTTAGAAAACTCTCCTTTTTGAGCTACACGCAAAGTGTATTCAAATACATAAACTCCTTTGTGCAAATAATCTATAAAGAAATTCATGGAAGCATCCTTGATGGCTTGGTAGTAGCCAAAGCCCGATTTGTAGCGATAACCTGAAGCATAATCGGTGGGCTCGAAACAGGCAGCACGCATATCTTTCAAATGCACATATTCCATGTCGCGGTCGGTGCGAATTTCTATGCGTACGGTTACCTTGTCGCCAACGTTCAATTTTCCGTCATTTTCCACAGGCACAATCACCGTTTTATTGCCCGAACGCCGTTCTACAAAAAGTTGCTTATTAATTGTCAAAGGCGTTTCTTTAAACTGTTTTATTTTGTCCAACTGTTCAAAATATTGCCAATATACGGCGCCCCACGACACACTGTTGGCGTTTTTAGTAACACTCACGTTGCTCCAAGTTGGCGTTACCGATGCGCCGTCCCAGCGTTTTTTAAAGTAGCCTGTGCCTGCTTCGGTTTTTATTTCAGGATCGGCGGCAACATCAAGTGTCATATCTCCTATTTTGATTATGGGATAGTCTGTTTCTGCCAATAAATCAGTACCTTGTAAGAGTAATGCATAGATGGCATCGGTAGTGGCTTTGGTGGTTCTCCAGTCTTGCGTTTGCTTTTGTTTGAGCAACCAGACTTTCATCTCATCTACCCATTTTTGGTCGTTTGCCACATCGCTAAATACTTCAATTAAAAGCGCTTGTGTTTCAATGGGCGCTTGATGCCAAAAACCACTGTTGTTGTATTTCCAATAGGTTCCCATTTCTTCGTTGCGCAAGGCGTGTTCTTTTAATGAGGCTACAATTTTAGCAGGAACTTGCGGCTCGCCATATTTGTAAAGCGCTAATGCAATCATTCCCTGCATGTAAAACTCTTTCTTCGTCCAATATTTTATCGCCTGACTTTTGTAATAATCGAAGGCAGCCTTTGCCGATTCCGGCAGCGGCACTTGTTGAATGAAGAATGAGCGGACATATAAATACTGAATTTGCATATAGCCCAAGTTGTCTTTTTTCAAACATTCGTCGTTACAATGTTTTTTTAAATCTGTATAACTTTTTTCCAATTGTTTGTCTAAAAACGTAATAGATTTTTGTATCATATTCCATACCGTGCTGTTTTTTCTGATTTCGGTAACGCCGAGCTTATCCAAATGAGCAAAACCGCCCACAATGTGCTGGGTGATATACCAGCTTTCCGACATGCCTCTAAACCATGGAAATGCACCATTAGAAAGTTGTGTTTCAGATAGTTTTTGTATGGCGGTATTATTTTCCATTGCCATGCGGTTCAAATCAAACAGGATGCCTATTCTGCGTTTTCTTTCGGTTTCATCTTTTGCGTTTAACAACCATGGGGTTTCTTCAATCAGCAACGCTTTCAACTCTTGATTTTTCTCTAAATTAGAGAGTAACGCCTTACTTTCGGGGATGGTTTTCCACAACTCGAAAACGCGTTTTATCTTAGGATCGCTGTTGGCAATGTGCGAAGAAAGCGAATTGGCGTAGAAACGCGAAAATACCTGTTCCGCACACTCGAAGGGATATTCCATGAGGTATGGGAGCGCCTGCACGGCATACCACGCCGGATTTGCCGTAAACTCAAGGGTATAACTTTCGTGGCGTAAAGTCTTTGAGGCAGCGCTGTTTAACAAGCTGTTAAATTTAAAGTTTGTTGTTCCTGCTTTGCGTACTGGTAATGGCAAGGATTCTGTAACCAACATTTTATTGGTTAGCACCGGCAAAATCCGTTCTTCTCCGTCGGAGTGGTTTCTTCCATCGGCAATAATTCTGATGCCCACAGCCGATAAGCCTTCAGGAACGGTTATTTGCCATTCAGCCACAGTGTTGCCGTCTTTAGCTACCTTAAAATCAACTTCATTTGCAGAATTTAAAAATTTAAGATTTAAAGATTTAAGGGTTTCGACGTCGAAAAATTCAATTTTGGCTATTCCAACCATATTGTTTGGCGACACATTGTTGATTTTTGCCGAAATGGTCATTTTATCATTTTCTCTGAAAAACCTCGGCAGGTTCGGCATCACCATCAACTCTTTTTGCGTTACAATTTCTTCGTTTATCGTTCCAATTTTCAGGTCTTTGGTGTGAGCCAATCCCATGAAGTTCCAGCGGGTTAAACTTTCCGGCATGGTGAATTTTAAGAACACTTCACCGGCTTCGTTAGTCGTTAAGGTGGGATAGAAAAACGCGGTTTCAGCAAAGTTTTGGCGAATTTGAACGGGAGCTTGCCCAGAGCCTAAAACACCTTTATGAGAATTTTCAACAGCAAGTTCATCCATAGCAAAATCCTGACTAAAACTAAAATCGGTATTAACACGGATATTGTCTTCTACTACCCGTAATAAGACTTCCTCACTATAGTCTTCCTCCATATTCATAGTGGGTCTTGATTTAGCGTATCCTCTTGACATTACAAAAGTTGAGTAGGGTTGAAATAAAGTTAAACTGGGATAAGCAATATTAAAAGAGAGCGGTGCTGGGTAGAAATTTTTCATTGCGTGAAGAGATGGTGTCGTATTAAAACTTTGAGCATCCCAATTTAACCAAAAATTATATTTAGAATATGGATTTAGCTCCCAGCTGTTTTTGGCAAAAACATCCAACGAAGCGTCATACAGGGAAGCCATAAATTCGGCTTGTGCGGCTTGAGATAAATGATCCGAAATTTTAAGTTGCCAGCTTTCGTTTGCACCGGGTAATGTTTTATTTCTAAATGTAATAAATTTAATATCTAACTTTTTATGCTCCCAATTAACATTAATGGATTGCGTATATTCGTAGGTTCTGCCGTTTTTTACAAACATCAAATTTATAGAAAGACCGCCACGATCTGTTTCAGAAACAGGAATATTGATTTTTGTGATTTCCGAACTCAATTTTATTATTTCTGATTTGGCAAGTTTATTTTTTACTCCCAAATCATAGAATAAATGCACATCTTTATAAGAAGAACCCACATACAAAGTTACCGTTTCACCGGGCAACGCGGAGGTCTTGTCCACATAAAAGAAATGAGTAAGATTCGCCGGCATTTTCTTGTCTTTTTCAGAAAACAGCACAAACTCCTGCACCGATTTTACGGGATTGCCCCATTTATCCACCGAACTTAAAACCATACGATAAACTCCTGAATTCCATTTTTCTACGTCATCAATTTTAATTTTTTTGAGAGTTGCCGTGTTTATCTGTTTTTGATAAACACTTTTTTCTATTTCAAATTTAGAGAAGTCGGTTTCTCCATTAAATTCCTGCCCCGGATATTCTTTGTACCATTCGTCTTTAGAATATAAGGGCATGTCGATATGTTCCCACTGTTTTTTGGCAACTAAGAGTTTGTTATCTTTTAGTTTAAATATTTGAATATTAACATTTGCAGGAACAAAAGCGCCGGAAGCATTTTGAGTTTTTATGGAAATACTGTCTATAGCTTCCCGAAGCATACAGGAAGATATATCAGTTGATACTTCCAGTGCGCGGTTGGAAACAAGAACAGAAGTTGAGGTGGTTTGCGTTTCGCCGTTAATATCCGTAACTGTAACATTTACAATATAATTATAGGCAACATATTGTTGCAATAACATAATCTCATCCACAACGGCTTTAAATTCTATCTTAAATTTACCCTCGTTATCCAATACTAAATCACCAAAGGCAATCTCTTCAGCAGGCATACGGAGATAAAAAAGTCGCCAGAGCGGATTTCTTGTTACCGTATAAGAAACTTTGGCATCGCTAAGTGCTGTGCCTGCGTAAGTTGTAGCAACACCCTCCACAGTAACCATGTCATTTATTTTATACTCGCCCTCTACCGGCAACATTTTGGCTTCAAACATCGGGCGTTTATACTCCTCAACTCTAATACTATGACTGCCATTTGTAGTTTGAATGGTAAAATGTCCGGTTAAAACTCCCAATGGAATAGTGAAAGACCCTGAAATCGTTCCATATTCATTTGAGACTAAATTGAGCATTTCAATATTTTGCCAGTTCATATCTTTAAACTCCACTTTAACAGTCTGTTTTGGAAGAATCGTAACTTCTTCGCCTACTTTTTCTAAACAGATCCCTTTAAAATGTACCGTTTGCCCCGGACGATAAATGGCGCGGTCGGTAAAAAAGTTTATCTCAGTTCTTTTTTTCTCTGCCACTTCTGTGTAAGAATGAAAATGTGAATTATGGGATAGATAATCATTTTTATAACTCACATCAACGCGATACGATTTCGACCAACGGTTACCGTTTTCTGTATAAACTTTGGCATATCCTGTTTTATCCGTGTAAATCGTAGTTTCTTTTTTAGAAACATATTTACCTGATTTGCTGTCGTATTCTTTCACATAAAGGTCAACTTTTGCGTTTTCAACCGGCTGCCCTGTTTTGCTGTTCAATATGTATAACCCTGACTGACTATTGTTAAATGCTTTTGTTGTCATACACAGATGGGAAGAAAAAAGAGAGAGGTGTGCGAAGTAATTTTCTTCAATTTTTAATTCTTTTTTAGCATGTAAAAGAATTACGTAAAACCCGTATGGTAAAGCGTCTGTTAAATATTCTGTACTATGTGAGTTATAATCAATGGCTTTAGGTAATGTTATAATTTTTGAGTCTATCACTTTTTCAGATAGTTTCACGATTTCAGGAAGAAAATCGCTAAAATCCCACTTCGTTTCGTTTGTTTCTAAAAACTTTTCATAATCACATTTTAAAATGGTCATATAAACAGTGTTGGCATTGCAATAAGTGATTCGTAGCGGAAATTTTTCATTTGCATTTACCACATTTTCCGATTGAAATGAAAAAGACAGTTTCTCAATTTCATTTTTTAAATTGACACAGGCGGGCGCATATTTGGCTTCAGGAAAACGCGAAATGACATCGTTGAGAAGCACTATAGCTTTTGTTTTGTATGTTTTATATTGAAATGTAGTGGAATCCTGGAAGTTGTATTGGCTGCCCAGATTGTTGTAAAAATCAGCCAATTCCCAATTAATTTGTGCTAATTCGGGTGCAGTAGCATGTTTTTTCTGTAAAGCCACCACAGCGGTTTCCCAAACTTTATCGCGATTGGCGGTAGTGAGGTTATTTTTTACAAAATTCAATCTCATGAAATCCGTATTTACCAGCGCTTCCCTATTCTTAGAGTCTTCCAATCTGAATTTCAGCCAATTTTGGAAAATTTTCAATGCCGTATTTTTATAGGAAAGCGTGTCGCCCTGCCATTGCATTTTCACAAATGTCTCTACATCGGAAAGATAGGCGTTGTCTTTCAATTTGTCGTTATTTTCACGAGCGCCAAAATAGTAGTAATTTTCAGCACCAAGTTGATTAATAGCATGATATGCTACAAAGTCGTATAATGTTGGGAAACCTGTTTTCGATTCTTTCACATCGTTAATAAATTCGGAATATGCAGTAATCTCCTCTTTTTTAAGAATATCATTCAATGCCAACAGATAATTTTTAACAATTTTATTTTGAAATTTGGTTTTATCCCATGTGTCTATATCGTTATTTTCAAAATTAGCAGTAACCGACCGCTGGTTAATCGTATAGGAGTTTCTATTCACGTAGTCGTCATACATTGTGGCTAAAAACAAGTGCATGAAAGGTTTAACAATTCCACGATAGCTTGCCATTTCCAATTCTACAGCCATTATCGATTTTTTTGCGCCCTCTTCATCTAAAGTTTTGGTATAACTCATTTTGTGGACAATTGCCTTAATGATTTGTTTTTCATTATTTTCCGACATGGCAAGGGTGTAAATCTGCTCCACCGCCTGTAATGCCGATTGCGGTAGGGCTTCGTCATTAAATTTCTCTACCTGCTTCCAAAGCTTTTCGTAGTCTTCGGGCGGTGCAGGTCTTTCGTTCCCGAAAAGGTTCATTGTTAAAAAAAATGCAACGAAGGTAAAGGTAAATTTGAAAAAATGGGACATAATGTAAAGAATTTGTATCAGTAACGTTTTTTCGTCTAATCTATTTTGTTTTATTCAACAAACTATTACAAAAACATTTAAAGAAGAATTACTTGCTATTGAGTTGGTAGAATACGTAAGCGTTTCTTTTCCTAACCGGAAAAAGTGTTCTTGGAAAACACAAAAAAACATTTGCTGTTGCAGACGTAACGAAAAGCGGTTTTCAAAACAAAAATTTCAATTTGGCTATTCGTTTTTTTTTTTCATAATAAACTTGAGAAATGAAATGACAAAAAAATATTTTTGCCAAAAATTTTATAAATATGAAAAAAAGTTTTATCCTCTCTTTGTTGCCTGTTTTTTTTGGCTTTTTTGTGATGGGCTTTGTAGATGTCGTTGGCATCTCTACCAACTATGTAAAAGATGAATTTAATCTTTCTGAAGCCATGTCTGGATTTCTCCCCTCTGTAGTTTTTATTTGGTTTTTTCTGCTCTCTTATCCTACTGCAATCGTAATGAATATAATAGGAAGAAAAAACACCGTGCTCATCAGTATGATCGTTACTATTGCCGGTATGTTTTTACCTTTTTTTATTTTTGATAAAGTAACATGTTATCTTGCATTTGCCTTTTTGGGCATTGGAAATACCATTTTACAGGTATCATTAAATCCGTTGGTTTCCAATATTTTTAATGGAAAAGCGCTCACTAGCGCCTTAACGGGTGGACAAGTAGTGAAAGCTTTATCCTCATTCTGTGGGCCGCTTATTGCCTCATTTGCTGTACTTTATTTAGGTAATTGGCAAAACATGTTTCCTGTTTTTGGAGGCATTACTATTTTATCTGGGGTGTGGCTTTTGGTTAAGCCTATTCCCAAAGAAGAAATGGAAAACAGCACCACCGGAAACCCTTTGAAACTGTTATCTGACCATAAAATTTTACTTTTTTTCTTAGGCATAGTAGCCGTTGTTGGAATTGATGTGGGTATGAACATGATCAGCAAAAAACTGTTGATTGAACGTTTGGCTTATAACAACGAAACAGCAAATTTGGGTGCCAGTATGTATTTTATTTGCAGAACTTTCGGCGCATTTATTGGCACATTCCTGTTGGCAGTAATGAGCTCGCGCTTATATTTTCGTACCAACATGCTCGTTACCTTGGGATTGTTGCTTCTTCTTGCATTTATCCCGCTACCATCTCTTGCTTTTGTGTTGAGCATGATTGGCGCCATAGGTTTTGCTTGTTCAAGCATTTTTTCAGTGGTTTTCTCTGCCGCCATTCAAGCCAAACCCGAAAAAACAAATGAAATTTCAGGGTTAATGATTACCGGAGTTGTGGGTGGAGCAATATTTCCACCGTTAATGACATTTTCTACCCAATTATTCAGCGGCGCTCAAATGGGCGGACTGTTGGTGTTGAGTGGGGCTACCCTATATTTATTTTTCCTGGCGGGGGTAGTGAAAAAATAAAGGTACTCCGTTTATAAAAATGCTGCTAAATACAAAGAAACATCCTATTATCAAATACACAAAAAGCATAAATATATTTAATATTTTCGATAAATTAAATTCTTCCCTAAAAATGTTTTCAGCAAATATTTCACATATTCTTTTATCAAAACTTTCTCCAGCGTTCTCATAGTACCACATTCTCCCTCAAGCCTCTGATAATTAAAGGCCACCTCATCCTTTTTCAGATTAGCCGTGCCAAAGCTTAAATCCACAAACGGCTTTATCTCTTCAAAAAAATGCTGAGATACCTTAAAATCGGTAAATGGAAAGGCAAACAATCTCAATTTTTGATTTACAATTGAAGAAACAAACTCCAAGCTACTAAGCGTTTGTCTAAGTTGCTCTTCCAAAGAAATCTCATAATAGTAAGGATGATCTACACTATGCGCTCCAATAGTAAAGCCTTGCGCACTCAGCGTTTTAATTTGTTCGGTAGTGAGATAGGGTTTCTCATTACTTAAAAAAGCATCTACCTGTTGTTGTGAAAAGTATTGAAACAGAGATTCTT
>WQSU01000034.1 GCA_009787675.1 Lentimicrobiaceae bacterium | reverse complement strand
ATGTTTGTGTTCAATTATGCGTGTAAAGGGTGTGTCAATATCCGTGAAGTTAATGACAGCATTTCCCTGATAGTTTTCTTCATTTTCTATAAGTTGGTGATCAAATTTCAAACCCCTATAGTCTAATTTTCCGTAACAATAATCAAAAAATGAATCAATAGAACCTGTATAAACCAAGCGATCTGTCATGGTTAAATAATTTTTTTTATCAGCAAAAAAATCACAATTTAATTTAACTTCAACATTTTCCAATAATTTAGTAAACAACTCTGTGTAACCATTGACAGGAATACCTTGATAAGGGTCATTGAAATAGTTATTATCAAATCGAAACCGAAAAGGTAATCGTCGAATAACAAAAGCAGGAATTTCAGTTGCTTTCATTCCCCATTGTTTTTCAGAATAACCTTTTATTAATTTTTGGTATATATCTTTTCCGCCCAAAACCAATGCTTGTTCTTCCAAATTTTGAGGTTCAACAATATGAGCAAATTCTTTTTTTTGTTCTTCAATTTTGTTTTTTGCTTCTTGAGGTGTACGCACCCCCCATAGCTGATAAAACGTATTCATGTTGAACGGCAAATTATATAATTCACCCTTAAAGTTGGCAACAGGTGTATTGATATAATGGTTAAACGAAACAAATTGATTTACAAAATCCCATACTTCTTTGTTAGATGTGTGAAAAATATGGGGACCATATTTGTGCACATTTATACCCTTAATGTTTTCAGTATAACAATTTCCTCCAATATGATTACGGCGCTCCAAAACCATGCACTTAGCTCCTCGTTTTGCCGCTTCATAAGCAAATACAGCACCATACAATCCTGCACCAACAATGATATAATCGTATTTTTTATTTGTAATTTTATTCAATTTTATTTTTTTAAAAATCTGGCAAAAATAGCAAAAAAAGCACTTTGAAAAAGAGGTATAATATTTTTGTTAAAATTAGAATTATTATATTTTTTATTACATTCGCGCCCTTAAAAAAAAATATTAAGTAAATGAAAATAGTAATTGTAGGAACAGGATATGTGGGTTTAGTTACCGCCACCTGTTTATCGGAAGTAGGTCTTAATTTATTCTGTGTAGATGTAGATAAAGATAAAATTGAAAAACTTAAACAAGGCATTTCTCCTATTTATGAACCGGGTTTGGACGATATGTTACAGCGTAACATTCAAAAAGAAAGATTGATTTTTACCACTTCTTTGGCTGAACTTATGCCTGAAGTGGACGTGGTTTTTTCCGCCGTTGGAACTCCTCCCGACGAAGACGGGAGCGCCGATTTACAATATGTGCTTGATGTGGCAAAAACTATTGGGAAAAATATGCAAAAATATGTGCTCATCATCACTAAAAGTACTGTACCGGTAGGAACTGCCAAGTTGGTGAGAAATGCTGTGCAACAAGAACTTGATAAAAGAGGGGTTCACATTGAGTTTGACGTGGCTTCTAATCCGGAATTTCTCAAAGAGGGAGATGCAATCAACGATTTTATGAAACCCGACCGTATTGTTTGTGGCGTTAGTTCGCCAAAAGCGCAGCAAATTCTTGAGAAGATTTATGCACCTTTTGTTTTAAATGGGCACCCTGTGATTTTTACTGATATTGCTTCTGCCGAGATGATTAAATACGCGGCAAATGCTATGCTCGCCACCAGAATTAGCTTTATGAACGACATCGCCAATCTTTGCGAAATAGTTGGTGCAGACGTGAATATGGTGAGAAAAGGAATTGGTAGCGACACCCGTATTGGAGCGAAGTTCTTATATGCCGGTACCGGTTATGGTGGCTCCTGCTTCCCAAAAGATGTGAAAGCCCTAATTAAAACCGCTGATACTTACGGATATTCTTTGGAAATACTAAAATCGGTGGAACAAGTGAATGACCGCCAGAAAACAATCTTGTTTGATAAGCTTAATCTTTATTATAAAGGAGATTTGAAAGGAAAACGAATCGCGTTGTTAGGCTTGGCTTTTAAGCCCAATACCGATGATATGCGGGAAGCTCCCGCAATCTCTCTCATTGAAAAATTAAATGAAGCCGGATGCGTCATCTATGCTTATGATCCGGTGGCAATGGATGAATCTAAACGCAAAATAGGCAATGCCGTTCATTATTGTAAAAATCTATATGAAACTTTGGAAGATGCTGAAGCTATGCTGCTCGTAACCGAATGGACTGAGTTCCGAATTTTAGATTTGAAAAAAGTAAAATCATTGATGAAAAATGCCATTGTTTTTGATGGTCGAAATATTTATAACGATCAAGAAATGAAAAACAACGGAGTAACTTATTTTTGCATTGGTAAAAACACCCAATAAATCATGAAAAAAATATTAGTAACAGGAGGTGCAGGTTTTTTAGGCTCTCATCTTTGCGAAAAACTGCTGTCGCAAGGAAATGAGGTAGTTTGTTTGGATAATTACTTCACAGGCCGCAAGAAAAATATCACCCATTTATTAGAAAATCCTTTTTTTGAATTGGTTAGACACGATGTAGCTTTTCCATACTTTATAGAAGTAGATGAGATATATAATTTGGCTTGTCCGGCTTCCCCCATTCATTATCAGTATAATCCTATTAAAACGATTAAAACCTCCGTGATGGGAGCTATAAATATGTTAGGATTGGCTAAACGCATAAGAGCTAAAATTTTACAAACTTCTACAAGTGAAGTTTACGGCGATCCCACCATTCACCCTCAACCCGAAGAATATTGGGGCAATGTTAATCCTATTGGGAAAAGATCTTGCTATGATGAGGGAAAACGTTGCGCGGAAACCCTCTTTTTTGACTACTTTTATCAAAATAATGTGCGAATTAAGGTGGTTAGGATATTTAATACATACGGACCGAATATGCACCCCGAAGATGGGCGCGTAGTCTCCAATTTTATTATGCAAGCACTTCAAAACAAAGATATTACAATTTACGGGGAAGGAAACCAATCCCGTAGTTTCTGTTATTGTGATGATTTGATCAGAGGATTGATTTCGATGATGAATACGGAAGATGATGTAATTGGTCCTATCAACATTGGCA
Organism: Lentimicrobiaceae bacterium; assembly: GCA_009787675.1. GTDB lineage: Bacteria > Bacteroidota > Bacteroidia > Bacteroidales > WCHB1-69 > WRNX01. The sequence continues at coordinate 9,818 of WQSU01000034.1, read as the reverse complement.
ATCCGGAAGAGTTCACAATCAAAGCATTAGCAGAAATGATTATAGATATTACAGGGTCATCCTCAAAAATTGTTTACTTGCCGCAAGTAGAAGATGATCCGATGCAGCGCCAACCGGTTATTGAAAAAGCCAAAACAATATTGAATTGGGAACCTACGGTAAATTTGAGAGATGGGCTTGTAAAGACGATTGCTTATTTTGAAAACGAACTTAAAAGTTTTTAACTCTTTATTCCGATACTTCTACCACCTCATCGCAATAATGGTACCCCAGTACTTTCAAACGTCTTTTTTGATAGGGTAATGCTGCTTTAAATCGCATCCAGTTTTTGTTTTCGGGAGCGCACCAAGCCACTTCGGCGCTTGCTAAAATGCGCGGCAGCAGCATATATTCAACTTGTTTAGAGGTGAATAGAAACTCTGCCCATAAATTCCATTGCACGCCCATAATTTGCTTTGCCTGTACAGAATCCAAACCTTCATAAACAGGCTCAAAACTATATACTTTTCCAATGGGCACAAACCCGCCAATGGCATCGGGCTGTGTGCTTTTATCTGCTTGATAATAATCTATATAACAATAAGAAGTTGGGCATTGCACAATGGGATTTCCGCGTGTTATCGCCTCCATCGTTTTTTCTTTGCCCAACCACGCATAAATTAAAGAAGTAGGATTACAATCACCATCAATGATTTCGATCCAACCTGCCATTTTTTTGCCTTTGGTGTTGAGGTAGCTTTCTATTTCGCGCACCATCCAACCTTGCAATTGCTCTAAATTTTCAAGATTGAGTATAGCTACTTTAGCTAAACATTTAGGACATTTTTCCCAATTGCCTTTCAGCGCTTCATCGCCGCCAATGTGGATATATTCAAATGGAAACAATGGAATTATTTCATCCAAAATATCTTTATAAAAGGTCATCACATCGGGATTTCCGGCGCACATAATTGCTTTGGGAGGCCAATAAGCGCCCACCTCCACGCGGTAAGGATATTTGTCGCAGGCATATTCGGGATAGGAAGCCAAAATTGCGGAGCAGTGCCCCGGCAATTCAATTTCCGGCATGACGTTAATGCCCCGTGCCGCTGCATACGCCACCACCTCGCGAATCTCGTCTTTGGTATAGAAGCCGCCGTAGGTCATGGGCTCGCCCGAACGGTTTGGCTGTGGGGTTCGCCATTCTGAATCGGGTCTTTCCGGTCGCCACGCCCCAATCTCCGTCAATTTCGGATATTTGTCAATTTGGATGCGCCAGCCATGGTCATCCGTTAAGTGCCAATGAAATACGTTGAATTTGTACATTGACAATACATCAATATATTTTTTAACAAATTCTACATCAAAAAAATGTCGAGACACATCCAAATGTACGCCGCGCCACGCAAAACGCGGCACATCAACAATTTTAACACATGGAATCACAACATTCGAAACAACTGTTATTGAGTCCTCTGCATCCACCATATCTTCCCAGAGTTGATAGATCGTTTGCCATGCAAATACCAACCCAGTATTAGCATTAGCCTCTACCCTGATCTTTTTTTTGGAAACCATTAAACGATACCCCTCCTCACCCAAAGCAACATCATACTCTTCATTAATTTTGAAAATGATAGAGTTATTATTACATTTTTCAGGCACAGTGAAAATGGGGCTAATGCCAAAAAACTTGCTAAAGGCGCTTGTAATATATAGCATTGAAGCATTTCGGGGATCAATGTTCTCAAAAGCCACTTTGGTATTATTGTTCAAAATAAAGGCTCCTTCAAAGACGAGGATTTCATTGGGTTGAGGGACGAGATTTAGTGATTTTTCGATGGGAGTTGGGGTGCAAGAGTGGAAAAGGATAGAAAGCAAAAGGCAGAAAGCAGAAGGCAGAAAGCAAAAAAAATCTGAAATAAAAATAAAGGGGATACGATGTTTCATTGGGGATAAATTTTAAAGATGCGAAAATAATTGTTTTTTTGCCAGTTTTTCTTTTTTATATCATAAAATTTGTTTTTTTGTGCAAAATTTTTAATAACTAACTTTTTTATGTTTGACGTTTCAAAAATTAGAACGGTAGAGGATTTTCCGAAGCAAGGTGTAAAATTTTTTGACATCACTACCGTATTAAATGATGCGGAATCTTTTCAGGAACTTTTTCAAGAGCTGTTAGAAAAGGCGCGTACCTTGCAACCCGATGTGATTACGGCGTTAGAAGCGCGGGGCTACATTTTCGCACCGGCATTAGCTTTAGCATTACACATTCCCTTTGTGCCGCTCCGAAAAAAAGGAAAACTGCCCTACAAAACTTTTTCCGAACAATATGAATTGGAATATGGGTACGAAACCATTGAAATTCACCAAGACGCTATGAAACCCCAGCAACGCGTATTAATTTGCGATGATATTTTAGCCACCGGAGGCACAGCTGCTGCCGCCGCAAAATTAGTACAACGCTTTTCTCCTCAAAATATTAACTTCCTGTTTTTAATGGAATTGTCGTTTTTACACGGCAGAAAAAAAATTGCGGAATATGGAGTAGAGTCGTTGATTATGGTAAAATGACGGAGGAGACAATGGTGGAGATGCATCGTAGAAACGTGATTATTCAAAAGGGGCAAGGGACAAGTCACAGGTAGTGATTGTATCGTTCTGAAATAGGGTGGTCAACAACCTATACTGATTTGCCGTCATGTTTTTTAATATTTTTGCCCCTTATTAATACAATTGACATGGCTTTACAGGAAGAATTTGAAAAACAAGGTAATTGGCTCTTTAAGAGAAGGAGTTTTCTGCCGCTACTCATCGTTATTATAGGAGGCGGATGGTATGTTTTTCTACTGAATCACAACATCGCTTTGATTCATCATTGGTGGGTGGATTTTCTGTTTTTGTGCGTTGGTTTTTTAGGTTTGGGGATTAGAATTTTCACCGTAGGGTTTACGCCCAAAGGCACAAGTGGAAGAAATACCGGAACGGGGCAAATTGCAGAGCAGTTGAACACGGCAGGCATCTATTCAATGGTAAGGCATCCTTTATATTTGGGTAACTTTTTTATGTGGCTCGCACCCGTGTTACTATTAACCGATGTGTGGTTCACATTGTTCTTTTGTGCTTTTTATTGGATTTATTATGAAAGAATTATATTCGCTGAAGAACAGTTTTTAAGAAAAAAATTCGGAGAGGGATATGTAGATTGGGCAAGCAAAACCCCTGCATTTTTTCCTAAATTTTCTTTGTTTAAAAAAGCAGATTTGCAATTTTCTCTGAAAAATGTACTGCAACGTGAATACAACGGCTTTTTCGGCTTGGTATTCACCATGACCCTGTTTAGAATGGTGGGGTTTGTTGTTTCAACCAAACAACTCTATCTTGATAAACCTTGGATTATTATCTTTTCTATAGCATTAGGCATTTTTTTATTATTAAAAACATTAAAAAAGTTTACGAAAACTTTAACTGTAGAAGGCAGGTAACATCCTATCGTTTCCTAAAATCGGCATGAAGAAATTGTACAAAGGCTTTTGAAAATCGCAACAAAGAATCCTTTTTCAGTTCATTTTTTGAATAAAAAAACTCCATTTTATTTATTTCTATATCATAATGATAAGCCAATTCTGGTGATACAAATCCGTATCCATCGGTGTTAAAGTAGAGTGCATAAGAATGGTTTCCGAAAAGGTTTTTAGAAAACGGATGGGGAGCCGATTTCCAGCCTAATTGCTGCACTAACGTTGCCGTTAAATCGGATTGCATACCTATATTTTCATTTATAAAAGCAGTATCAATAACTCCACCTGTCCACAACATTGGGATTTGATAAGTAATCATATCCGAAATGGAACTGTTTTTAAAAGCCCTTGTACCGTGGTCTGAGGTGATGATAATTAATGTGTTATCCCAAAGAGTGGTTGTTTTCAGTTGTGCAATAAAACCTCCCAAGCACTTATCGCTGTAGGAGATGGCATTTTCGTACGTTCTCTCCTTCAACTCAGGGATATCGTAAGGGGGGTGTGAACTGATGTTATAGGTTACCAAAAAGAAAGGGGTTGAAAAATGGGACATATCCTCAAGCACTTTTTTATAAAAGGGAGCATCGGGAACACCCCATTTTTGTTGTCTCTCCGAGGCAGGAAAATTGTGGACAGAAACAATATCATCATAATTAGATTGTAAAATCAAACTTTTGGTATTGTAAAAATCGACTTCGCCGGCATAATAAAAATGCGTTTTATAATCATTTTTTGTAAAATATTGCGACAAATAATCCAAATGTTTTATTTTTTCTGGAAAATACAAAATAGAATAAGAGCCAACTAATGCCGGATATGCGGCTAACAATGCGGCTATTCCTTTATCAGATCTGTTTCCTGTAGCATAAAAATTACTAAACAAAATCCCCTCTTGCGCCAATTTATTAAAATGTGGTGCAACCTCAGGAGCTCCCCCCAAAGGTTCAATCACTTTATTGGAAAATGATTCTAAAACAATTAAAATTACATTGACAGGTTTCTTACTGTTAGGTTTTATAAAAATGGGAATAGTTTTTTGTGGCTCACTTATAGCATTTTGAATGATTGAATCACATTGGTGTTGTTCCATAAATGCAATTTTTTTTACTTCCGATTCATTATGAATCAATCTTTTAGAGAAAGCCCAGTAGGGATTAACGGCAACATGGTTGGCGTAAAGTTTAGAACTGAAAAAAACCCTGCTAAAGTTTAAGGGCGTAAGTTGTACCCCTCCGCGCATCGGAATAATTAAAAGGGCGCCATAGATTAAAAGAACAAAAACGTTCCACCACTCAAGTTTATCTTGTTTTTTATGCTTTTTAAAAAAGAAACTATACAGAAAAACAAAACCAATAACAATTCCTATTTCTATAAGAAGCAAAACCACAAGTTGCAGATTGGTAACACATGCCAACATCCCTTCAGGATGTTCCAATGCCGGTATAATTTGTGTGCTGAGCCGTGTACCCCAGTCGGCGTACAAGCCTATGTCTAACAATCCTAACAAAGAGATAACGACTAAAACAACAGTAGTATAGACAAAAATAACGGTATATAAAATATGAAAACGAACAATAGGAGAAAAGAGAACTATGAACAAAGGAAAAAAGCTTAAATAAACCGCGGTAGACAGGTCCATGGCAAAACCATGCCAAAAAGTTTGTAGAATTTCAAAAAAAGTTAGTTCTGAGCTGAAATCATAGTTATAAAGAAGAAAAAAGGTTCTAAAAAAGAAGAAAAAGGCAATCCAAAATGCCAAATATTTAATCAAAAAAAACAATAATCGGATACAATTTCTCATTTTTCCCTCCATTGCCAGCTTTCAATCATAAAAAGAGCGTCTTTTTTTAGATAATCAATAATGGGTGCTAAAGAATCATTATTGGGTGTAAAATCGAAGAACAGGGAACCTTTTACAAAATAGTGTGCGCTGTCGGTGAGCCAAAATTTGAATGGGGTTGCCACATGTTTCCCTTCCAATTCGTACAGCCTGCCAAACACACGCGCCCGTGCGTCATTGATCGTTGAAAACTGAATATCATCGGTCATTCTCCTTTCCACATGAAACATCACCTGTTCCTCCTCATTCCACATAAAATTGTGCAAATTATCATTTACTTGGAAACAAGTCATCTTAAAAACCGCTGCTATAGAAGGATATTGTATATCAATCCAAAAAACATTATCCTCTTTTTTCTGAAAAAGTAATGTAGCATGTTTAGAATAATCGAAAGTGAAAGGCAAAACGCTGTCCCAATGTTGATAAAGCGGTTCTGGCGTTACCAAACGAAAATACCCTTTCGGTTTGGGAATCGGAACTTCCTGTTTTTTAACGCAGGCAGTAAAAAAAATAGACAGGATGAGGGTAAAAATGGGAAAAAGCGATTTCATAATGATTAGTTTAAAAACATAAGTTTATTAAATGTGTTATTGCTACGCTTGCACCCATTCACACACGCTTGCAATACCGCATTCCGCACACTTGGGGGCGCGCGCCAAACAAACGTAGCGCCCGTGTAAGATGAGCCAGTGGTGGGCGCGCGTCAGCGCCTGCTCAGGGAAATGTTGCACCAACTGTTTCTCCACTTCCAACGGAGTGGTTGCCTCTTTCACAATTCCCAAGCGGTTGGCTACGCGAAACACGTGCGTATCCACCGCCATTGCCGGCTGGTTGAAAATGACGGACAAAATAACGTTGGCAGTTTTTCTACCCACTCCGGGTAGTGTGGTTAATGCTTCCATATTATCCGGAACAGTCCCATTGAAATCAGCAACTAATTTTTGCGCCAGCCCAAGCAGATGTTTTGTTTTATTATTAGGATAAGAAACAGACTTGATGTATTCGTAAACTTCTTCATACGAAGCACCTGCCAACTCATAAGGAGTAGGATATTTTGCAAACAGAGCGGGCGTTACCATATTCACGCGCTTGTCGGTGCATTGCGCCGAAAGCACCACCGCCAGCGCCAATTGGTAGGCATTTAAAAAATGCAATTCCGATGCGGCATCAGGGTTATTTTTGGAGAAATAATCTATAAGGAATTTGTATTTAGCGGGTAATGTCATATTCTTATTTATCAGCTTTACACAATAATTTTTTCATTGTAAATCCATACGAAAACTGTAATCCGATAAAAGTATTATGAAGAAACAAATAACCCTTTTCTACCTCAATGTCATTGATATCAACATGGTAATTACCATTAGCATAAGGCTCGGCAGCATAACTTCCCACAATAGCCACTCCCAATGTATTTTTATTTTTGAATAAAAAATTATATCCTATTTTTCCGCATAAACTAAAATTGTAACGGTTATTATTCTTTAATCTAGTTTTGTGACGAATACCTTTCATACTGCTACCGTCAGTAACACTTTGTCCTGCATCTCCCAAAAAAAGTAGCAACGGCGCACCTCCCAAAGAGATATCCAATCCATGTTTTTCATTGAAATAATAAGAGCAATTAAAAAGAATCGGAAAAGTAAATGCTCCAAAACCATAATAACCCATGGTTACATAATGCTCCGCATCAAATTTTGCAGTATTGCCATAAATTAGAGTAAGCGCACTGTATTCTGCACCTATTTGAATACCAAACCATTTGTAAATTCGTTGGTATAAATACACTCCCAAATCAGCGCCTAAACTTGGATACGAGCGAAGATACTCAGATGGCGAAGACCGTGTATAATAATTCTGTTGTATCCTCATTTTGTTTAGCATATTGATATTCAAATTTATACCAACTTGCGTATTGTAAGGATAGTGCAAACAATTAGGAGCCACGATTTGAGACTTGCTTTCTGAAATCAGTAAAAATATACTTATCGAAAGTAATAATAACTTATATTTCATGCATTTATTCATACGATTTATTGTTTTTAAAAATACCGATATATTGTTAGTAACTATGAAACAAACGGATTCATTGTTCAGATTGTCCTGGAGCTTGGCGCGGTGGCGGCTTTCTACACATTTTCAACGTAAGCCAACAGCGTGCGAAAATAGCAAAATTCTTTTCCACGCGAAGTAAAGCCGACATGGCGCCAATATGCCCGTTAGTGGCTATGGCAGGACAGTGTCGTTATGAAATAAGCATCCTGAAATGACAGTTTTTGAAAATTTTATCTTAATTATTTTATTTTCTATTTTGCTTTAGAAATATATTATTTTTGTGCCCTAATCATTTTTGAGATGACAGTATTGGAAAAGAAAAAATATAATGTTATTCGTGCCATAATGAATGACACTGATACAAGAAGGGTTACAGAAATTGAACGTCTGTACAACTCTGAGCCATGTATATGCACAGCGGAAGAATTGCGTGTAAGCGTTATGCAACGCACACAAGATTTTTATGACGGAAAAATGAAACTCATTGAACACGACCAAGTTAAAAGAAAAGTTGTCGTATGATTATCAAATGGTACATTGAAGCCGCTGGCGATTTAGATAAAATCTATGATTATTATATGACGAAAAGTCCACGTGCCGCTGCTGAGTTGTACAACAAAATTTTAGATGCTGTTGAAATACTGAAAACACAGCCGAGTGTTGCTCCAATAGAACAAATACTTTTTGGCTGTTCAGAGGATTATCGGTCGCTTGTAGTAGGAAACTACAAAATTGTGTATTTTGTTAAAGATGAATTTGTTTTCATCGTTCAGATTTTTGATTGTCGGCAAAATCCTATTAAACTTAAGAGAACGACGTGAGGGAGGTAAAAAGCATATTAATAAAAAGTATCTAATGGCAGAAGAAATTACTCTTTCACAAGGTATTCCAACTTATACTGACAGCACGGGAAAATATCCCAAAGAATATTCGGACAGAAATTTACTAAGTTATTATTCGCAGCGAAACATTGAAATTATTAAATATTTACAAAAACAGAAATGGGTTTCTTCGACAGAACTTGTTGTTGTCGGACATTCGGAAGGGAGTAGCGTTGCTGCAAAAATGGCTGCGGATTGCAAAAAAATAGCACATCTTATTTATTCAGGGGGAAATCCTTTTGGAAGAATTATGAGTATTATTGGAAAAGACAGAACAATGGAAAGCGATACAGATAGAGCCACTTATGAATTTTCCTATCCAATGATAAAATATTTGGAAAAACTTAAAATTCCTGTTTTGGTTACTTATGGAACAAAAGATGTGTGCGCTCCGTTCAATGACTTTTTGCAAGTTGAAAATCATTAGAGAAGAAAAACTGCAACGCATAAATCCACAAACCGTTAACAATACTCCTCCCCATAATCCAGCTTCACATCGTTTGCATACTGTCTTATTTGTTGTTCTTCAGAGCGTTTGCAAATCAGAAGTACATCATTTGTATCAACAACAATATAATCTTCCAAACCTTGTAAAACCGTAACCTTGTAGGGTTTTACGTTTACAATACATCCTTTTGTGTCGTAGGCTTTTACACGTCGTCCCACGATAGAGTTTTGGTTTTCGTCTTTGGGGTTAATGTCGTAGAGGGCGCCCCAAGTTCCCAAGTCCGACCAGCCAAATTCGGCAGCGTAAACATGTACATTCTGCGCTTTTTCCATGATGCCGTAGTCCACCGAAATATTTCGGCACATTTCATAAATCTTTTGAATGAATGCAGGTTCGTTGGGGGTATTGTAAAGTCCGTCGCCTTGCATAAACAAAGAATCTACTTCCGGCAGAAACTTTTTGAAAGCATCCTCAACGGTTTTTAACGACCACATGAAAATGCCGGCATTCCAAAGAAAATCACCGCTGTCGATAAATTGCTGTGCCATTTCTAATTCGGGCTTTTCTGTAAACGTTTTGACTTCATAGATTGCACCGTTTTTTTCATAGACCTTATCCTCATTATATTGAATATAACCATATCCCGTATTGGGGTAGGAGGGACGAATGCCAATGGTGAGCAGCCAATTATTTTGTTCTACAGCTTGTAGCCCGTTGTTAATCACATCCAAAAAAACATCTTCTTTAAGGATGATATGATCGGAGGGCGCCACAACGATAACGGCATTGGGGTTTTTGGCTTTAATCTTGTAATTTGCGTAGGCAATACAGGGGGCGGTGTTGCGTCGTGCCGGTTCCAGCACAATCTGGTCATCGCCCATATCGGGAAGTTGTTTGTTAACCAACTCTTTATACATGGCGTTGGTAACCACATAAATATTTTCTTTGGGACAAATTTTTTTAAATCTATCGTAGGTTTTTTGAATGAGTGTACGTCCGTCACCAAGAATATCAATAAATTGTTTTGGTGTTTCTGTTCTGCTTGTGGGCCAGAAGCGCACGCCGATTCCGCCTGCCATAATTACACAAAAATA
>WQSU01000033.1 GCA_009787675.1 Lentimicrobiaceae bacterium | reverse complement strand
ATCTTTCAAAGAACTAATCCCATCCTCAACTCCCTTTCATCCTCTATCCCGCTCCGCGAATGGGACGGCAAAAATATAATTTTTTTAATATGAAAATACTTTATGTGAAAAAAAAATGTTTTTTTCTCTAATTGTCTGATCTTATGGATATTATTTTTCATGATATATTTCAAATGTTTTTTTTTTACTTTTGCTGCCATATTTAATTGCATAATGAGAGAAGAGAAAAGTAGATTTATTGCCTTAAAAACGGTTTTGAGATGGATTGGGGCTGTTCTTTTTTTTATTTTTTTGAATGGAAATTATTCTATAAAAGCGCAAAGCACTGAAGGTACTGATTTTTGGATAACTTTTGAAGAAAACAATAGTCATGTTCAAATAAAAATTATATGTGGTAATCAATCTATTACAGGAGCTATTTATGTTACTCATTTAGGCGTTTCTGATAACTTTACCATTGATGCCAATAGTATATACACTTATAGCATTGACAACCCTACAAAGAAAGTTGTAATGAATACCTCTGAGAAAATCTCCAATAAAAGCATACATATCACAACCGATTATCCAGTTATTGTTTATGCACTGTATATACAGAGCGGCTGTCCTGAAGCTACAAATATTTTGCCGACAACTTCCTTGGGTATAGATTATTATCAAATATCATATACCCCAGGAGATTTGTTACAGAAATATCATGGATACACAGTTGTAGCAACCAAAGACAACACCAAATTGTATCATGACAATATGTTGGTTGCAACTATTGATATTGGACAAGTTTATTACAGAACATCCAATAGTGATATGACTGGCGCTCACATTACTGCAAATCATCCTATCGCCTTATTTACACATAGTTCGTACATAGAAATTCCTCATGGATATGGATATTGTTCTGTAATGGAACAGTTACCCCCTGTAAACATTTGGGGAAATGATTTTTTTGTTCCGGTTTCACATCGCACACGAGATATTGTACGCATTGTTGTATCACAAAATAATACCACCATTACACAAACAGGAGGTACGCTATTATTTCCTCAAGGTGGGCAAACAAGTTTTGAAAACTTGCAAGCCGGACAATTTATTGAATTGGAAGTAAATATAAATAATCATGGTTGTTATATTCAAACAGATAAACCGGTGGGGGTTTGTACATATTTTACTGGAGGAACTTATAAAAAAAATATAACAGGTATAATAGAATCTAACCCTGCTCAGTGTTGGCTTCCCCCAATAAGACCAACTGTTACAGATGCGTTGATAACACCTTTTGTATGTTCTCCTGAATTAAATAAATACCATAATTTACTAATTACCACTACGGTTAACAAAAATAATACTACTGTTTCTATAGGAGGAGCCTCAGCTACAAATTTGAATGGTGGTACCTGGGTAGATCATATCGAATCAGGAATATCGTTTTATAATATGCCTCTGAGCAATCTGTCTGATTCATATTTATATGCCAATTCGGAAGGACTAATAGTTCTATGTTATGCAACCGGTGAATATGAGTCATATTATTTCCCTGCTTACCCAGCCATTACTGTAACCGCATTTTACGCTAATAACATTTATTATAATGTTTTAGAGAATCACACATTCTGTCCTGATCACATTGCTTTCCGCGCCCAAGTAGCAGGAATGAACAATGAACCCGGAAGTTTAAAATGGTATATCAATGATATAGAACAACCCGCAATACAAGACTCATTAACATGGAGCAAATATTTCTCCACTGGAGAATACGAGATTCAAATGAAAATTCGCTACACAAACGGAGATTCGGCAATCTTGCAAAGTATTTTAAAGGTGGGCTATGAAATTTCAGCTACCCCCTCACCGCCTACTGGTGGCAACATTAAAGGAGATGGATGTTATAATATAGATGATGAAGTTATGCTAACAGCGACTCCCAACTTTGGCTACAATTTTGTTAAATGGACTGAGGGTGAAGATGATCTTTCAACAAACGATACCCTAAAGTTTAGTGTAACCAATTCGCGCAGCTTGGTAGCACATTTTGAACTAAAAAAATACAATGTTATACTTTCTGCAAATCCTCCGGAGTATGGTACTGTTTCGGGGGCAGATACAGCCATCCCCCATGGAACAACGGTTACTGTACATGCAATTCCCAACGCTATGTACAAATTCTTATACTGGAGTGAAAATGGTGATACTGTCTCCTTAAACGCTTCATATACATTTGATATAATAGATAATCGTACTTTAGTCGCTCACTTTGCAATTAAAACATACGACATTATCTTGCTCGCCTATCCAATACAAGCCGGTACGACTACCGGCGGTGATCTAAATATCCCTCACGGTTCTATTCGTACCATTTCAGCAACTGCTAATGAACATTTCTATTTTGTAAACTGGACCGAAAATGGCGTACCCGTCTCAATGGATTCCTCTTTTACTTTTACGGTAACAGAATCTCGTACATTAACCGCCAATTTTGAACAAAAGTTGTACAGTGTAACTATTGAAGCTTCTCCACCTGATTATGGCTACACAAAAGGAACAGATATTTATTATGCTAATTCCAGAGTGTTGGTGGAAGCTATCCCAAACAACTGCTATCGCTTCGCAAACTGGAGTATTAATGGTGTGGTAGTTTCTGTTGAAAATCCATACATTTTTATTATTAAAAATAATGTGAATTTAGTAGCAAACTTCTATGCGCTTGATTTCGACACCTATTCTCCTATCCTTTGGGATAACACTTTCTTGCTTGATCTCAGAAAATTAAGAGAAGATGGGTATGAAATAACAGGTTGTAAATGGTTCAAAAACGATATAGAACTAATACATACGAATACGATAAATATATTTAGTTACTCGGCAGGTCCTTATGAAACCGATCTGTTAGAATTGTCGCCTACCTGGTATATGTTTCAATTAGTAACTGAAAATTTTGGAACACTGTGTTCTACAAAAAAAATGATTACGGAACATACTTTTTCAGGTACTGAAAAACTGTTCGTTTACCCCAATCCTGTATTATCAGGCATGCCGTTTACTATTGAAGGGGTTAGCAAAGGCAGCTCAATACATTTGTATAATTATTTTGGAGCGTGCGTGGGTAGCGTTATTGCCACAGATGATGCTGCAAAAATTACATGTAATTTACCAACGGGAATCTATTTTATAATTACTAATCAAAAAGTTACAAAAATTATGGTGATTGAATGAATCGCGAATTAATATAGATGTAAAATAAACATGAAAAATTTTGAAAGGAGGCTGGCAGGATATTTTATCATATTGCTTACGTTAAGCAGTTTGCCACTATTTGCACAAAGAAATCCGCATGAATTTTCTGTCCATACTGGTGGCGGGGTATCTTTCTTTGGTTATCAATCACCCTTGAGCGATGTTTTTTCCATCGGTTATAACTGCGAACTTGGTGGAGGGTTTACCGGATTTGTGAGCGAAATGTGTGGATTTCATGTTGGTGCAGGATTTGGACTATTCAAAGTTAAAACTAATGTAGGCGATTTGGTAAATTGTAAGCGCGGACAAACCGACAAAAACGGATTCCCTTTTGAATTGTACAGCACCCTATCAGGTTACAACGAAACTCATAAAACCCTGTTTATAAATCTCCCCGTAATGTTTCATTTTCAAACCAAACCTAAATGGGCATGGAAAGGAAGAAAAAGTAATTTTTATGCTAAAGCGGGTGCTAAATTACTCATCTTACTCAACAGAAGCTATGATTCGGAAATTAAAAATCTCTATAATGTAGCCTATTATCCTGAATTTGATAATTGGACGGGAACGCAAATATTTGCAGGATTGGGCAATTTTCCAGGCAAAGCCGTCAATGGAAAAACAGGAGTGGGAGTATTAGCGATGTTTGCGTGCGAGGCGGGAATGAAATGGGTTATGGGCGACAACCTTTATCTTTATGCCGGTGCATACTTCGATTGCGGTTTGCACGAACTCTCTGCAAACGATCGAAAACCTGCAAGTAACTATACAAATAGAGAGCAACTTAATGAATTTTCTTTGCTGGAATTTTATGACAAAAGCATATTAATGGGAGTTGGCATTCGGGTGCGTTTGGCTTTTAATAAACATTGAGTTGAAAAACTTTTCTATCTCAAAACGCCTTCACATTCTTATCATAAACCACCATCTTTTTCCCCACCGGACGAATAGTGGCTATGCCGGCACGGTGCAATCGCCAAACCAAATCTTTTTTGAACGACATGGCAGCAACCCCCAAATAAATATTGTAGTGGGCATATTCCGGAAATAAGATTCTAAAAACCTCTACCTGAGATATTAATGTATCTATTTCAATATTATCAGGTTTAGCGTTATACTTTATTTCAATAAGCGCCGCACTCTTTCCGTTGAACAAAACAAGGTCAAACTCCGCTTCAAGTTCTCCCTTACTACAGAACAAGTTTTTCTTAATATTATCAAAGTTTTCATTTACAAAACTCATGTTACGTTTAAAGGCGTTAAAGAAATACTCTTCTGCCAATTCGCCGTTGCTGTGTGCAATGCCTCCGATATATTTTTCAAGTTTCTTAAATCTTTCATCAATTTTTTTGTCTTGTTCATTCCACTCTTTGAAATACTCTGCCCGCTCTCGATTTGCTTTTTCCTCCAATTCTTTCATCTCTTTCTTCCAGTGGATATTTTCTTCTTTAAATTTGCGATCATTTTCTTTCAAAAGGCGCCTGTCTTCTTTCATTTGACGTCTAACTTCTTTCATTTGGCGCCTGTCTTCTTTAAACAGGCGTTCAGTTTCGGCGAACATTGCTTTAATGTCGTCCCATGTGAGGTTTTGGTTTTTTTTCATTGGGATTGGTATTAGTTGGTTTAAAGTTTATTGGTGTATAGGTTGAAAGGTGTAAAGGTGTAAAGGTGTATAGGTTGAAAGGTGTATAGGTTTAATTTTTTCGTGTTCTCGCATTCCTCATCTCTTTTTTTGCTGCGCCAAATATAAAACTATTTTACTTACATTCAGAAAGTTAATAATGTACAAAAAGATTGTTTTTATGCAGAAAAGGGGTTGAAAAATGCAGTTTTTTCTAAAGTGTAATTTGTGAGGAGAAAAATTTTAGAAGGTTTTTGGAAGAAATCACACCAAAATCTTCATCGCAATTGCAGCACAAGCCTCCGCATCTGCCAGCGCATGGTGGTGGTTTCGCAAATCGTAGCCGCAATGCTCGGCAACAGTATGTAACTTGTGGTTTGGCAGTGTTTTTCCAAAGGTTCGACGTGAAGCCTTGCAAGTGCAAAAAAACTCATAGTCAGGGTAATCCATTTGATACACACGGAATACCGCCCGCAAACAACCTTCATCAAACCGGCTGTTGTGGGCAATTAAGGGCAAACCAGCAATTTGGGGGGCAATCTCCTGCCACACAAAGGGAAACACTTTTTCTTGTGCCGTGTCTTTTGCGGTGAGCCCATGAATTTTTGTGTTCCAATAGGAATACCATTCCGGTTCGGGGCGAATTAAATTATAGATTTTTTCTGTGATAACTCCGTTGCGAACAACCACTATGCCCACGCTGCATACACTTGAAGGGTTATGGTTTGCAGTTTCAAAATCTAAGGCGGCGAAATTCAGCATCAGTTTTTTTTGTAATAAAATTGGACTGCAAAAATATAGGATTAAAACGATTTTTTTTTTGCTATTTTCGCCTACTTTTTTATCAATGATCACCAAAATCTCTAAATCATTTCATCATGGAACCTTGTAACATTGTAAACCAATCGAATAACCCACTTCCTTTTTATAGCACTGAACATTCTGCCGGCATGGATTTACGCGCCTTTTTGCCGGAACCGGTAACATTACAGCCGTTGGAACGCGCATTAATTCCTACGGGATTATTTATTGAGGCGCCTGAAGGCTACGAAGCGCAGGTGCGCCCTAGAAGCGGTTTAGCTATTAAAAATGGCATTACCGTACTGAATACGCCCGGAACTATTGATGCCGACTACCGCGGCGAAGTAAAGGTTATCCTTATCAATTTGTCGAATGAGCCGTTTACCATCCATAATGGCGACCGGATTGCTCAAATGATCATTGCAAAATATGAGAAGATTAGCTGGAATCAGGTAGAAAGGTTGTCTGAAACAGTGCGAGGCGCCGGAGGATTTGGCAGCAGCGGGATTTAACACCGGAAAAGAAAACAAACTGTTAATGCAGCGCCCTTTCTTTCAAAGAATTAAATCCTTCTCCCAAAACATCGGTAGCATCTAAGATAGAGATAAATGCATCGGCATCAATCTCATGAATACGATATAGAAGTACAGGGAGTTCCTTTTTAGTGATGGTAGTGAAAATGATCTTCTTCTCCGCTTGGTGGTACATCCCATTTCCTTTAAAAAAAGTCCCCCCGCGTTCCATTTCATTAATAATTACATGCTTAATTTTATCGTGCTGTTCAGAGATGATAAACAGCGCTTTTCTTCTGTCGAAACCTGAAATCATTTTATCAATGGTAAAGCCCGTTACATAAATCACTAACCATGAGTAGAGGGGGATTGTCCAATCTTCAAAAACCAGCAGCGCCAACACCACAATAATCGAATCCACAATCATAAGGATTGTGCCTAAAGGGATATGTTTTACGTATTTAGCCACAATCATGGCGATAATATCGGTACCGCCGGATGTCGCACGGGTTCTAAAGATCATCCCCAAGCCTACGCCCACAATAACACCACCAAAAAGCGAGATGATAAAGTTGGCGGCAGGATCGGCAATCGCCTGATTGCCGGGCAACGCGATAAGCGGCGCATAGCCATGGAGAAACTCAATTAGCGAAATAAAACCGGCTAAAGAAAATATTCCTACTATGGTTTTGGCTCCAAATTTCGCGCCTAACCTCCAAATGCCCAATAATAAAAGAGGAATATCTAAACAAATCCCCACCAAACCCACCGGCGTGCCAAACAGATGGTGAAAAATAATGGCAATGCCGTAAACCCCTCCCGGCGCTAATTTTAATGGAGTGATAAACACAACGATTCCCACCGCCATAATAAACGTGCCTAAAATAATAACACTATAATCTTTAATCAGGTTTTTCTTAGATAGTAAAAATTTTAACATAAGATTCATATTCATTTTCTAATTCCTTAAATGCGCCGGTTTGCAATTTGTTATAATACTTTTTGCCCGTTTGAACAATCTCTTCCAAAATCGCCTCCCTGTTAAACGTTGTTCCTTTAATTAATTTTAATGAGGTAGGATTTGGCAATGCCGGATCAAATTGCGTTTGGTTTATGTTGATCCCAACACCGGCAACCGAATATTTCAATTGTTCTCCCTGAATGTGGTGTTCAATTAAAATGCCCGCTATTTTCTTATCGCCAGCAAAAATATCATTAGGTTTTTTAATCATTACATCGTCAATATAATGTGATAAAACTTCCCTAATTGTTAAGGCGAAAAAGTAGTTGAAATAAATTTGCTGGTTAGGTAAAAGTAAAGGTTGGAAGTAAAAGCTGGTTAAAATATTTTCCCCTTTGTTGCTCATCCAGCCCTTATTTCCTTGTCCTTTTCCGGCAGTTTGAAAATTGGTAACCACACAGAAAAAATCCGGCATTGATATGCCTGCGATCTTATTTTCTTCTACAATTTCATTGATTAACAGATTAGTAGAATGGGTAATTTCTCTAAAATGGCAAGAAGTCCTATTTTTCCAAAAATTCATGTTTATTTGCAAACCAATTTTTCAACATTATGGAAAAACGTATTTATCTGTTATTATTATCTATAGTGGTCATTTTCTTTTCATGTAAAGATGATTCCGGTAATTTTGAAGAACAACTTTTTACCAATACAGAGATTACCAGAGCGCTCAGTAAATGTATTGAAGTTGCATCAGACAGCACACTCAATGCACTTTGCGTAGTGGATACGCTATTTGAAAAGCACGGATACTATTATTATGATTCAAAAGCTTATAGAATAGAACTACCCACAGCAGCAAGACAAATGGTTGACACGCTTACAAAATACGGATTTGAAGAAGCGCTTGATACGCTTATCTTTAATATTAACAGAGCTGCCGAACAATGCGGAAATAAAATCAAATCCGATTTTTTGAATCTTTTGATAAAAAATATTTCTTTCCCTAATCCCCATCAAACTTTACACGGCGGAAATACCGCAATAACAGATTACGTTAAAACAACCAAACTTAACGAGTTTATTTCTTTATTAAATACAACTCTATTATTACCACAGTTTAACACTTTAAATGTACTGCAAAAATGGAATATGTTTCAGGAGGAATATTATAAAATAACCGACCGCTATACCTCCATAGATATTCTATCCTCCTCCAGCCAACAGGTAGCTAACGGTTTCTTTAAAAAAATGGCTTTACAGGAAGAAGCCATTCGCAAAAACCCTGATTTAAGAGGGGCAGAAACAGATATTTTATACAAAGTGTTTAAGACTTTAGATCATTAATATTTCCCATACTTTTCAAATGAATCTTTTCAAACTCGCTATTTGTAGTTTCTTTTGTTTTTTCACCATACTTCTTTCGCCTGCTCAAATTACCGATTCTATTCCTGTTGAGCCGGAAATTCCGCTCCCTTCTGAGCCTGTCCCGCTCACGCCTGAACTTCCAACGCCCCTCACTCCCCTATTATCTCACGTTTCTCATTCATTACCTTTCACTTCTGTTCACTACCGTGGCGCTGCTACCGTAGCTATCAACGAACAATCTCAAACATGTCAATTCACTATCGTAAATGTCATCGACAGTTTTTTGTATGTTCAGTTGCATGTAGGCGCCATTGAGATTGGCAGGGCATTGGCAACACCTGACAATATTTTGTTTATCAACAAACTGCAAAGAAACTATTACCAAGGAGATTATTTTATTTTTGACAAGATTCTATATACAACCTTAGATTTTTATACGCTTCAAGGCATTCTCAACGGCTCTCTTATAGCCCCACCGGAAGAGTTAGAACTTGCTTATCAAAGAGATTCAGTATCTTACGAATATCCGTTTTTCAACACCTTATTTTGTGAATACTTCGCCCATTCCTTAAAATTAGATTTAAAAAAAGTTACCTTTAATTCTCCGCCCAATGTTAGTGTATCCATTCCGAAGAATTATACGGTAATTGATTTTTAAAGGATAATAAGGAGAAAGGGAAAAAGGAGAAAGAAAAAAATTAATCTCTAATCATTAATCACTAAACCCTAATCTCCGTGTTTTTTAGAAAAGCAAAAGTTTCCGATGTTCCTGCAATTAAGTCGCTTTGGAAAAGTGTGTTTTTGGATTCTGAACTGTTTATTAATCATTTTATTGAACATTTTGGAATTGGAGGATGTCATGTTTGTGAAATTAATGATAAAATTGTGGCGATGGCGTTTGCATTGCCCACGACCCTAACCTACCCTACTTCCCCCATTCATCATTCTCCATTCTCCGTTTGTCCTTTCAGTCTTCAGCCTTTTGCATGGTACATTTACGCTTGCGCAACGCATCCGCAATACCGCAGACAGGGAGTCATGGAGAAATTATTGGAAACGGTTTATGATGAGGCATGCCGTGAAAATGTAGAAGGGATTTTTTTGCGAGCTGCGGATGAAAAGTTGGAAAACTATTACCGAAAATTAGGGTTTGTGGCGTTTTTTCGAGGGGAGAGGATGGTTTTTATGCACAAAGAGCATCAAGGCGCTAAGGGCAAAGAAATGAGGAATATAGCACCTGAAAAGTATTATGAAAAAAGAATATTAAGACTTGACAAATTCTGCTTTGTGAATTGGGATATAGATTTTTTCAAGTTTCTTTATGAAACGGGTACGCAGTTTTATGAATATGAAAATGTTATCTTTTCTATAAGAACAATATGTGAGAAGATTATTGTAGATGAATGGTTAGGCGATAGTCCTGATATGCAAGTTATAAACATTATTTTAGAGCAATTTCCGGATTGCAAAACGGTGGAAATACACACATCAGGCAATGAGCATTGTTGCGGACAGGTAAAATGGTGTAAACCCTCTGAAAAGAACTACTCTAATGGGTATTTTGCTTTTGGCATGGAATAGTGGAGGGATAAAAAAACTCTCCTGTTTCCGCCAAAGCCCCCGTCATTCTGAGCATAGCGAAATTATTACTACTGCACCACAATCTTCCCCGACTGCATACTGTTATCCTCCAACTTTACCCGATAGATATACAACCCTTTGGCTAATTGCGTATTCACTTGACATGCCCAATATTTCCATTCCCAAAGAATTTGCCGCTTCCGATTCCGTATGTTTATCCAACGCATCGTTGAGCATAAAAAGCACGGCTTCATCTCCTCGAATTTTCGGATAATCGCCGGAGGCTGGGGTGTAGGAGCTGTTTCCCGACACATTGATATAAGGCGCCAATTGAGCGCTTTCTCCAAACTGTATTCTGCCGTGTGCGGGCAAGTTAGCAATTCCCCAAGGTATTACATATCCATCATCTGCGTAATGTGCTTTATGGTATTCTATTTCCTCTTTTGTAACCTTCCATGTGTGGTCATATTTTTGCAAATAGTTCCCTGAAGGGATATTTTTACCGCCACTTACTTCATAATCATTGGTAATGGGTCCTACAAAAAAATCTTGATAGTATCCAAATTGGTGGGCAGCAAGATGCAATAGATTTTGCTCATCCATTCCACCCATCCAAAGGTTGGAAGCAAAAATAGTAGATTTTTCACTGTATCAGATAATTACCATAAATCAACCGTGCGGCAAACGAAATAACATATTTTTTATACGCATTAATCGAAAAAGATTCCGTTGAAGTTAACCCCCTGCATAGTTATTTTCAACCTTGCAGCCATAAAAGCCTAAAGCGCCAAGCACATATCGGGATACATAAATATGTTAATATTCGCTCAACCATTTCATTATTTTAAGCCCATCTTTTCTGCGGCAGTTTTTCTCATTAAGTTTAAATTCAGGGAGTAATCCACCCCATCCTTGTGGCTCCGGAGCAACGATTAGATGGTAGTTCCCTGCAAGGCAATATTCAATCACAAACGCAGGAGACCAGCTATCATATTGATCAAAGGTTCCACACTTTTTTAAGGCATTCAGGTATTTTATGAGTTTCATCATTTTTTTTTCAGGAACAATAAATTCACTCTGCTTATAATTAATAACAGGAGGCTCTCCTATGATATCGAAAACATACTTACCCTTAGGAAAATTATTATTATCTACTACGTAACTAATGTTATGAAAAACGGGCATCTCTTTTTTTATCAGCTTGAAGTCATTATAATTTTGTCTAAATAAGGAAAAAAGAACAATTGAATCATAACCGGGTGAATATTCAATGAGATAGATTCTTAACCTATCATCCTGAATATTTTCTCCATACCACATTGGCTCCTCCAAAATTTGTAAGTTAATAGATTTTTTCATAAAAAAGAAACTGTCGGTGGCACACCAACGCTCTGTTAAAATCGGATAGTAATTATCAGTTGTATCAATGCATCGAAAATTTCCGTTCACTTGAATTAAAAAACCGTTAGGGCAATTTTGTTTCTTTACAGTATCAGTAGGGATTGAGAATCCTTGAATAAAGAAGGACAGAAATATTAATAGTAAATTAATTTTAAAATAAGATTCAATAATGCCAATAGCCATATACTAAAAATTTAAAAGGTGCTTGAGATAATATTATATTGAAATTTTTTATACCATTTCTTCTTATCCAATGACACGACTAAATCCTTAATAAAAATTTCATTCATATCAATTTAAATTCTTTGACAAGGTAATCTAATACAATGTTGTAATTACTAGTTTCCATTTATAGTATTTTATAACCATTCATACGTAAAATATTTTTTAACCAAAAATTCATCTCTTGAGTATTGGTTAATAAACCAATCGTTAACCTCTTCACCGTAATAGTTATATAAAACACTATACATTAGACTATCTCGCCCTAATAGCTTCAAATTTATGGTGTAGCCCATTATTATAGATTCATATTCTTGTGAATCAAGTTTTGTAGTTTCAAGTATGGATATAAATAAAGAATCTGCTTCTTCATACTTAATTTTTGCTTTTATGATTGCATTTTCATGGTGTTCATAAAAAGCGCCTAACATCGTTTTTATATCAGGATCATTGGGTTTAAGTTGTTCCATAGCCTTCAGAGTAGAAATAGCATCATCAAACAAACCTAATCTAAGTTGAAAAGAAAATTTGAGGTCATGAGCTCCATAGTGATTAGGCTGTAAATCAATAACTTTATCTAATAGTTTAATTGCTTTCATCATTCTAACGTTAGTATAATCAACAAATAAATCCATAAAAACAACCTTAGTATATAATTTTTCAGCTTTTTTTTGAGGATTATTGTTGCACCCGATAAGGATGAAAAAACAGATGATACAGGGTACAAACCGTTTGGAGTAGTAATATAAGTAGTTGTAGGTAAGGCGGTCTAAGTTGTCGTAAGTAAAGGTTTCCCATTGGTTGCACACGCTTTCTGAGCGGGAGGTCATTAAGCCATAAGGGTTGTAGCCGTAGCGGTAGTTAAGGATGGCGCTATTCGCATTTGAAGGGAGACTGCTCATAATTTGTTGTTGTTTCGTGTTACCCGCTAACATTCCGGTTGATTTTAAAGTCTGCAAATATAGTAGAAATTGTAAGTTGGGCAAACCTCTGAAAGACAAAGAAAGAAAAGGGGGCAGGGGGCAGGGGGCAGGGAGTGGTTGGAGATTCCTCACTCGCGATAGCGAGTGAGGAATGACGGCGCTAAGGTCTTCCATTTGGCAAGCGCCTACTACCGCCGCCCCTGCCACTGCTACTGTTTCTGCACTTTTGTCTGAGCCCGCGCGTCATTCCGACTTTCCTAT
>WQSU01000032.1 GCA_009787675.1 Lentimicrobiaceae bacterium | reverse complement strand
GTGGAATTGGTTGTTTCCATACCGCGGAGGTAGGCGGCGGTTAGGTTATCTGTAGTTTTTAAGAGTTTGTCGAAAGTTCCTGTGAAAACTACTTTTCCGCCCAAACGTCCTGCTTTGGGTCCGATGTCAATAAGATAGTCGGCGCTTCGGATAATCTCTTCGTCGTGTTCCACAATGACCACCGTGTTGCCGATGTCGCGCAGTCGTTTCAGCACGCGAATCAGGTTTTGCGTGTCCCGCGGGTGCAACCCGATGCTCGGCTCATCCAAAATGTAGAGCGAGCCTACTAAACTGCTGCCCAGCGAGGTCGCCAAGTTTATGCGTTGCGATTCGCCACCCGACAGGGTTTTGCTTAAACGGTTCAGCGTTAAATACCCCAAACCCACATCCAAAAGAAAATGCAGGCGGTTTGCCAATTCGTTCACTAACTGTTTAGCAATCTGTTCTTCATGTTTTGAGCTATAAGAGAAATGGGCAAAAAAACAGTGAACTTCTTCCACCGGCAGTTGCACCAGATCGGAAATAGATTTTCCCTGCACTTTCACGTAGTTGGCGTCTTTTCTGATGCGTGTGCCCTTGCAGTCGGGGCACAACGTGCGCCCTCTGTAGCGCGCAATCAGCACACGGTTTTGCACTTTGTACCCTTCTTCTTCCAATATTTTGAAAAACGGCAAAATGCCAACCACTTCGCTGTTTCCTTTCCACAACAAATCAAACTGTTCTTCCGTAAGTTCATCTATCGGTCTGTGAATAGGGAAGTTGTATTTTGCACTGTGTTTAATGAAATAATTTTTAAAGTTTTGCATCTTTTCGCCGCGCCAACACACCACTGCGTCTTCAAAGAGCGATTTAGAGCGGTCGGGAATAGTCAATTCCGGTGAGATGCCGTCCACATAACCTGTTCCACCACAAACGGGACACGCCCCATAAGGGTTGTTGAAGCTGAAAAACAGCGGTGTAGGTTCTTCAAACGAAATGCCATCCATTTCGAAAAGATTGCTAAACGAGCGCTGCGAAATTTTGCTGTTTTCCACTTGTACAATGGCTTCCCCCTTGCCCTCTTGAAAGGCGGTTTGGATGGAATCTGCAATTCGCATTTTTTGGTCTTGGATATATTCGGATTTGAAACGGTCGATTAAAATCTGTAGAGATGCGAAGACTCGCGTTTCTACCCCTGCCAATAATTCGTCGATATCACATATTTTTTTGTTCAGCATCATACGACTGAATCCCTGCATTTTAAGGATTTCCAACTGTTGCCGTGCAGTACGCTCCGGTGCAATTTTGAAAGGGGCTAAAATATAGATGCGGCTATTTTCCGGTACTTTTTCTATATAGTCTATAACTTCTTTTATGCCTTCGCGTTTCACTTCTTGTCCGGTAATGGGCGAGAAGGTTTTTCCGATGCGGGCAAAGAGCAGTTTCAGATATTCGTAAATTTCGGTTGAGGTGCCTACTGTAGAACGCGGGTTTCGCGAGATGACGCACTGTTCAATGGCTATAGCGGGCGGAATGCCTTTAATATATTCCACTTCGGGCTTGGAAATTTTGCCCATAAATTGCCGCGCATAAGAACTCAAACTTTCCACGTAGCGGCGTTGTCCTTCCGCATACAGCGTATCGAAAGCCAAAGAGGATTTTCCCGATCCGGAAAGTCCTGTAATTACAACCAGTTGATTTCGAGGAATGGAAACATCTATATTTTGAAGATTGTTGGCACGAGCGCCTTTTATTTCAATATATTGCATGTTTGCAAAAAATCGTTAAGTTCTTTTGTGGCTAATGCACGGTGGCTGATGTTGTTTTTCTCTGCTTCCGTCATTTCAGCAAAAGTTTTATCATAACCTAAAGGCTTGAAAACAGGATCATAACCAAATCCGCTTGTGCCTTTTTCTTCTTCCATAATTTCTCCGCCAATTTTACCTTCAAAGAAGTAGTTTTTGCCATCAAGAATGAGTGCTATTACTGTTTTGAAGCAGGCTTTCCGATTGGTTGCGCCGTTCATTTCCAGCAATACCTTTTTCATATTGTCTTGAAATGAACAATGTTCACCTGCGTAACGTGCTGAATATACGCCGGGTCTGCCGTTTAATGCTTCAATCTCCAAGCCGGTATCGTCGGCAAAGCAATTGCAATGAAATTTGTTGTGAACAAACTGCGCTTTTTGCAGCGCGTTCTCCATCAAAGTATCTCCTGTTTCAGGGATTTCATCAAAACATCCTAATTCTTTCAGGCTAATAATAGAAAAACGGGTACCCGCAATAGCGCGCACCTCGTTTAATTTGTGAGCGTTGTTTGTTGCAAAAACAAGTTCCACTATACTTCAATGGCTTGTTTTCCTCTGTAGTAACCACACTCCGGACATATTCTATGGGTAAGAATAGCCGCGCCACAGTGGTTGCAGGTGGTTAAATGCGGAGCAACGATAAAATCGTGCGATCTTCTTTTGTCTCTACGTTGTGCGGAATGATTTCTTTTCGGATTCGGCATAATTATAATGATTAATGATTAGTGATTAATGATTAGTGATTAATAGGCGTAATTTATAGCTCTTAATTGTTAATTTTTAATTGTTTAAGTGCGTCCCAGCGGGGGTCGGTTTCGGTTTCTTGTTTTTCTTCATGTTGTGGGGCGAGTTCGGCGAGTTTTTTGAGCATTTCGGGATTGCAGGTTGGATTTCCGTATTCGTCGTCAGGGTGAATGCGTTGAGTGGGCAGTGCGAGTTCAATGGCTTCGTATAGAAAATGGGTGAGTTCCAATTCGTGTGCTTTTTCGTGGAGTTGCCAAATATTGTCATCGTTCTCAAACGATTCATCTATATGGGCAACGAAGTTAACCACCAAAAAGTCGGTAAATTCTAACGGCAAAGTTAAAAAGTCGAGACATCTGTCGCAAAATACGGTTACTTCACCCTTAAAATGGAAGTGGAGTGTCATCATTTTTTCACTTTTTTCCATTTCAATTTGCACATTGACCCTTCCTTCTTCAATTTCGGAAAGCCCTGTTAATTCAAAGAACGCTTTATCACAAACCATTGAATATTTGTGACTTCCCAACTCAATACCGGAAAGTCTCAACACAAAATCAGTTCTTTTATCGGTCAATTTCACAGCGCATTATTTTGGTGCGCGAATATATACTTTTTTTGTCCTGAAATGGGTTTTTTTATGAAAAGGCTAAGAAAACCTTATTTTTCTATCCGAATAAATATCTCCGGCATCACCATCTCCCCGCAATAGGGCATGATTTTGCTGCCCTGTAAGTTGGTTATTGTTTTTATAGCACAAGGATCATCCATATTGGAACTAAAGTTGTACATAATACCTAAATCTATTTTCTTATCGGTTGCTATTCCGTTCTCATCCAGTTCATATTGCAATTTATTTGAGGCAGGCGCTTTCAATTTGTATTTGATGACCACCACCTGACCTGCCTGCAAGGTAAATCCGGTTTCTCCGTTAGCATCGCCGGCAACCATCAGTGTTCCCTGTACAGGGTCTGCTGTTACCAAAGCTGCCACAGGAATTTTTATTCCTTCTTCTTCTCTATAAGCCTCAAAACTATTGGCTATATGGGTAAACACTTCATTAAAATCAATTTTTAGATATAACTCCGTAATATCTACATTGCTATTGGTAAGTGTATAAGTAACTTCAATTTCAGCATCCTCCCTGTAGTCTTTCCGGCTATAGGTTTCTTCAATTGCTACCGGTATATTGAGCGCTTCCTGACAGGAAGCATAGAAGATCGTGTAGGGTTCCACCGTTGTTTTATCCGCAGTTTGAAAGTTCGTTATTCCTTCTTCATTGTTGTAGGTGATGGTGGCACGGTTTGCATATTCACCTTCCTGTGCATTATCATCAAACACAGCAGTTGCCGTCATGATTAAGGTGCTGTTTGCCGGAATAACCAACTCGTTAATTTGCAGTGATTCACCCACATTTGGCAAGGCAGGCATAATTTGCACATCTAACAATGGGTTAAGTTCACTGCTGTAAGCATCCAACCCTATTGAGCCGATTTCCCATTTCATATTTTGAGGTAATGTATCGCTAAACTTTACGGTTTTATCTTTACATTTTGTATTTTGAATGTAAAATGTATAGTTAACCGCTTCACAGGTAGTAATACTGTTCTCTTTTACTTGTTTAACAAACGATAATCCATCTTTGTTAGTTGGTGGCGGAAGCGGTACGGAGCGAAGTGTGATGGGCGAAATCAAAATACGTTTTGTTATATCAAATGACTGTCCTTTTGTTCGATATTTAATAATAATCTTGGATACACCTCCATTAAAGGTTACATTAAGTGTGCCTTTTTTATCGGATGGCGACAAGTTAGTTTTTTTAGTTACAATAGCTTTATTACCAATTATTTGATATTGAGCATTATTTTTGTCTGTAGCATAACTCAAGACAGGCATGTAACTCTTGCTTGCACATTCTCCAATTATTTCTACTTCTTCCTGTATATAAGCCCCGTAAGCATCCAGATCGAAAATGGAAAATTCAGGAATGACAGGATGATTCAATGTAATGGTAATGGTTACATCCTGCCCCACTCCCATTCTGCGTTGCACTTCCAGCGCGCCCTTGACCGGCAGATTGACCGCACGGGGGTACCCCATGTTTGCCTTAACAGCTTGGGCATACTGTACCTGTGTGCTTGTTACAATAATATCATTGCCCAAATCTACGGGAGTATTTACAGAAAGTTGAACTCCCGATACTGTGGAAAGGTTTTTGTTCGTATTGATATTCCACTGCTCCCAATCAAATTTTTTCGTTTCAGTAAAAATTGCCTCTTGATCAGCGGCACAGCCTTTCTTGTTGGGCTTCCATCCGAAAGTAATGAAAGTCTCTTCGTTTGTAAAAGTATAATTGCATTGATGTTCCCCATTGATATAGTTCATAGGGATGATTGCACTGTAAATTCCTGAATCTAAATCTTCGGGCGAATTAGCTACAATTAAGTTGATTTCATAATTTGCACTCAGATAGGTGTAATATTCTGTAGTATTTTCATCCATCCCTAATTGATTATCATAATTATTTTGTGCACCTACCAGCATGGTAACAGGGCGGTTATCTTTAGCAACCTTGTGGATGAGCCATTTTCTGTTGAATTTTCCTACAAAATCACTGCATTCGTTTATATTCTTAACAAGGGTAGTTCCTGTTTTTCCATCATTGCCGAAGATCACGGCTTCTTTATCGTTTTCCAAGCTACCTACTCCACTGCCATCTGCACTTAACGCAGAACCTGCTACCCCCAAATGCAGCAATGAACCTACGTTGGTGGAGTGTGCGTGCCGGTTTTCAAGACGTCCCATGTCGTCTCTGATCACTGCCGCAATGTTGTTATAAAAATCGGCAAACCGGTTGCCTTTCGGTTGGTTTCCATCCCAGATTACAATTCTGTCGGAAAACGTATACCTAAATCTTCCGTATTGAGTGGCGGGATAAAGTGTAACACCGTATTTTAAAGCTAAATAAGATTCCAATTGTTGCGTTTCATATTCATCAAGAGCTCTATCATACAAGATGACTTCACTCATCACCCCTTGCATGGTGCGGTCGTGCTGGAACAATCCTCCCAACATAGCGCCTTTTGAAAAGTTTAGATTACTCCAATTGAACCCCGTAGCAATAATTTCGTTGATGCCGTTAAAGCGGAATGTTACGGGATTATTGATGCCTGTATTTTTAGTGTTAGTTATATAGCCCAAAATAGAGGTTGCTCCCATTCTAAACATATCGTTAACACCTACCACTTCTTCAGCAGCCGTTCTGAAACGCCCTGAAATATTTTTACCCACTTGTTGCACTCCATATCCTGGGCGCGGAATCACTCCAAACACCGTATCGCCAAATGCTAATTGAAAAGTCCATGGATTAGAAGTATTGAATTTAAAACAATTGACAAGAAAATAGGCTGTATGTTTGCCCTCAACAAAACTATTTTCGTTAAATATGTTTTTTGAGTTAGTCAAGTAAGAACTATAGGTATTTCCAGTGGGATTCGCCCAAAAACGAATAGTAGGGTGATAGTTCATTTCAGGACTGTTGTTTATGTAAACAGGAATACGTTGTGAATTATTCTGTACGCCTTTGCACGAAAAAGTTTGTTCTCGGAGCAAATCCGACCAGCCGGAAACGGTAGGAATGTTATTGGGGTCTTGCTCTTTATTGAGATCGGGGTAGGCAGTAAGTTTAGGATCGGAAGAGGGTAAGTTTCCAATATTCAATCCTGCATCGTCATCTGCTCGCAACCATAATTTTAAACTGGTGCTCACGTTCCCAGGTCCCGGAGCAAAACCAATCAATTTAATGAATGGGGCAGTTTGCTTTACCTCAATTTCCGCTATTTTGCCTTTGAAAGGATAGATATTAGTATGTGCAGGCGTAAAGTTTTCATCTTCAGAAACAAGCGCGTATAAAAAATCGGAGGATTTCACCAGCAGTTTTACCCTAATGGTATCTGAAGGTCCTGATAACTGTGTTTTATAACTACAACTTTGAATGTTGAAACCATCGGAAGAAACCGCTGTTCCGTTTTTATACAAATCACCATTATTGACGCCTGTAAGTAGCATTATGTTTTTTGTTTTTTGTGCACCAAACAGAAGATATTGTTCGTTGAGCAGCGTGCCCTTGTTTTCGCTATTCGTTGCCTCCAACTTATTGCCTACAAATACCGTGAGCCATTTGTCGTTCTCGCTTTGAGACTGTTTTTGGTACAGTTCTGTAGCATCATCCCGTCCTATACCGAAGATATTGTGATTATATCCGTTGTTCAATGTTCTGTTCCAAACCACATTACCGTTAGCGTTAAAATAGTCGTCGGCATTGTCCAACGGAATACCATATTTAATAGCAAGATAGGAATGAATCCTTTGCATGTCAGCGGCTGCAATATTTCCGTTGTTCGGTTTTTTAATCAAGATCACTTCCTGTAAATTTCCTTGGAAACCGTAATATTCCTCATTGCCTCGCCCCCCGCCAAGCCCCACTTTAGATAGTGCGTGGTCGGCGCTCTGCTGATATGCTTGAGCAGTAGATCTCATTCCATTTTTGTAAACCAACATCGTTTTATTACTACCAACGTCGTTGATATTGGGATTGTCAACGGTTAAAATGCCTTTTTGCAAAGTTCCAATATTGCCGGATCCCCCACCGCTTCTCCATAAAAATGTGAGGCTATGGCTGTTAAAGTCACGCCATCCCAGCAAATTAAAGCTACTGGCACTGAAACCTATCAGATGATCGTATTGACCTGTTGTTTTTCGCTGAAATACAAAAATCATGGTAATATTATCGGTAGAGGTTATGCCATTCGAGTATTGTGAAAAAAGTTGATTTGGAGCAGAATGTATGGTTGTTTTGCCGAACATGACCACAGGATGAAAGTTGAATCCGTCTAAATTTTTCTTTTCAGGCGCTATTTTAGCGCCTGAAAAGTTACCCACTGAACTTTCCAAAGGAACCACACTCTTCCATGTACCTGCATTGTACGTGTCGGGCGTGAGCCATGCAAGAATAGTGTGCTGGCTCACCCCTCCGGGAAAACTCCAGTAACCGGCAAAAGCAACATAATCGTTGTCGCTGATCTCTACATATTTAGCAATTTGATTGGTGATGAGATAAATACGTGTGCTGCTTGGAGGGAACGACGGGTTATTGGAAATAAGCACATATTGGTCTTTCGTTGAATTTACTTTTAAATTCACTGTTTCACTGCCCCCCGCGCCGTTCACTGTAACTTGTGCCTTATAGAGCAGATTTCGGCGGCGGTTGATTTTTTCAACAAGCTGTCCGTTGCTAAACGTTGTGCCTGCTGCATACTCGTAGGGGGTAAGATCCGTCAACCCATTGGAGCCGAGCATCAGAAATGTTTTATCAACAAGGGCGTTACTGTTGTTATTGTTCAACTTGCCGAGCGTTCCTTTAAACACCGTAATAAGATCAGATTCAGCACTTTGGCTCTGTACTTGGTTTAGCCGGCTTGCATTGTCGCGCCCTATACCAAAGATGTATTTATTATAACCGTTATGGAGTGTACTGTTCCATACAACAATGCCGTCAGAATTAACATAATCATGATCCAATGTAATCCCATATTTAATGGCGAGATAAGAATGTATCTTTTGAATATCATTGTCGGCTATGTTTCCGTTATTCGATTTTTTAAGTAGAATAACTTCTTGTAAATTACCTTGATAGCCGTAAAATTCCGAATCATTGCGTCCGCTGCCAATTGCCACTTTAGTTCCTGCGCAGTAGGTGCCGTCCCACTGATATGCCCGAGCTGTAGATTTTGTTCCGTTTTTGTAAACCAGCAACGTTTTAGTACCGGTACCGTCGTTGATATTGGGATGATCAACGGTTAATATGCCATTTTGGCAAGCTCCAAGATTTCCATTCGGTCCCTGAAGCGCCCATATTAGCGTAATATTGTTATTGTTTAGATCGCGCCATCCTAATAAATTATAGTCACTACAATTACTAAGACCTATTAGATAATCCCAGATATCAATCGTTTTGCGTTGAAAAACAAAAATCATGGTTATATTCTCGGAAGGTTTTATATTGGCAGAATATTGCGAAACAAGCTGGTTAGGGGCAGTGTGGAGACTTGGTTTGTCGAACGCCAGCACAGGGTGAAAATTAAATCCCTCTATTTCTTTTTTTAGTGGTGCTATATTTGTACTGGAAAAATCACCTGCTGAACCTTCTGTGGTAATTAAATTTTTCCAGATACCTATGTTGTAATTGTCTGGAGTTAACCATGCTACCCAAGTGTAGCTGGAATTTGCAACCCCACCGGGGGTTAGTTGTGTTTGTCCTTTCAAAGTATTGACAGGTAACAATAAAACAGATACAATCATCAAACCGAATGTAAACTTTTTTTTCATCTTTGTTATCATATATTAAATTAATATTATTTTCTTAAAAAAATTAATTATTTTTTTCGTTTATTGCAGTTTTTGTCTTAATAAGAAAAAAAACTTGCGGCAAAAATATATTGAAAATCAATTTATTATAATTATTTTTTGTTAATTTTATTCAAATAATACATTAATCTCTGTGGAAAGACACAGCAGGATTTTCTATTTTTAACTTATGATTTCAAGGAGAGAGAGAAATCATTAAAAAGGGCAAAAAAAGGGATAGTGTTTCTCAATAAATGTGTAAACCTATTTTAGGATTATTCAATTTTCGCTTGCGTAAATTTTATGCACAGTTGATAAGAAAATAGTGGATTTTTATCAAAGCCCCACAATCCGCACCACCTTGCACAAAATTTTGTGCTTATCCAATATTTCACGCAAACGCGCCTCATCTGTGTCGGTAATAAAAACCTGACCAAAATGATGCTGCCCTACCATGTTGAGTAAGTGAGTAATACGAAAGTTATCTAATTTGTCGAAGATGTCATCCAACAGCAAAATGGGCTTTAGTTTCTTGCGGGTTGCAATGTAATCGTATTGTGCTAATTTTAAAGCTAATGAAAAAGATTTTTGCTGCCCCTGAGAACCAAATTGCTTGAGGAGTCTTTCATTAATCAAAAAAGTAAAATCATCTTTATGCACTCCGAAATTGGTGTAGGTAGAACGAATGTCTTGTGGTTCATACATTTGTAATCCCTTTTCAATTTCAAAATCAAAAAGCTGAGATTGATAAAGGATAAGTACGGTTTCGTTGTCGCCGGAAAGTGTTTGATAATAGCGTTGAAAATCAGGCAGAATTGCAGCAACAAATTGCTTTCTCTTCTCAAAGATGTAGCTCCCCAATGGAATAAGCTGGTTATTATAGATTTGCAAAAGTGACAAATCCACTTTTTCGCCCAACTGGTATTGCTTTAATAATTGATTACGTTGTTGTATAACTTTTTGATAAACAATTAACTGTTGTAAATATTCTTTATCAAACTGAGAAATTGTTATGTCGAAGAACTTGCGTCGTGTGTCACTACCTTCGTTAATGATATCGTTATCGTAAGGGGAAACCATGATCAAGGGAAAAAGTCCAATGTGATCACTCAACTTTTGATACTCTTTTTGATTGGCTTTCATGGTTTTACGACCATTTTTCAATACACAGCCTATCTTGGTAGTGGTTTTATTTTCAAAACTTTCAAATAGACCGTGTATGGCAAAAAAGTCGCAGTTAAATCTAATAGAATGAATGTCTTGTGAAGAAAAATAACTTTTGCAAAACGACAAATAATGAATGGCGTCTAACAGATTGGTTTTACCACTGCCGTTTTTGCCCACAAAGCAGTTTACATTTTCGTGGAACTCAAATTCGTTTTCTTCATAATTTTTGAAATTAGAAATATGTAAGTGTTTCAAATACATTATGAAAATTCAATAATAACAAAAATAATTCCTATAACAAAGGTGATGGCTAAGATGCCCCTTCCAGTTAAATCGTATTTCAATTTTAACAAATAATAACGTAATAAAAATACGTTTGGAATAATGCTAACGAGAATGAGCCGCTGTAAAGAGAATACGTTGGCATCAATAATTTGATGAGGTAAAAAGCAGAGAATCAGTTCCATCAAACCAAAAATAAGCGCCGGAATGAAGATTCCCAAAAATAATCCCATCCAAAATGAATCTTGACGAAATTTATCTATCATGTTCCCAATGTTTTAATTTAGAAATTGTTTTATGTGAAGTCATATCAAAATGCACAGGCATTACAGACACATAGCCGTTTTGTAGCGCCCACTCGCAGGTATCGGTAGCCTCTGTTTCCAAATTGTTCAGGTAACCGGCAAGCCAATAATATTTTCCGCCGTAAGGGTCGGTGTGCTCCTCCAAATCCTCATGCCAATATCCTAAAGTTTGTCGAGTAATCTTAATTCCCTTAATTTCATGAAGTGATAGTTTAGGAATATTAACATTTAAACAAATATGTTTGGGTAGCCCTTCTTGGAGGGTTTTGGTAATAATTTTTTTAGCAAACGCAATGGCTGTCGAAAAATCTGCTGTGGGGGAATAGTCCAGCAAAGAAAACCCAATAGCAGGCGTTCCTTCAAAACTTGCTTCAATGGCAGCTGCCATAGTACCTGAGTAGAGGATACTTACGGAAGAATTGGATCCATGATTGATCCCCGACAACAATAGGTCAATTTTTCTGTCGCGAAGCACTACGTGTTGTCCTATTTTCACACAATCTACTGAAGTTCCATTTGTTCTGTAGTATTTCACTCCGTTTTCCGTTTTGTAATGCTTCACTCGCAAGGGCACGTGCATGGTAATAGCATGTCCCATCCCTGATTGCGGGCTATTGGAGGTAACCACTACTACTTCGCCAAAGTCTCTGGCGGCTTCTACTAAGGCTTCTAATCCACGGGCTTCAAAGCCGTCGTCGTTAGTGATGAGAATGAGGGACATAGGGAGGATTAAAAATAAGGTTTATGTTTTTTGACTAAATGGTGGCAAAAATAGAGAAATTACAGTGTGCCCTGCTTTTTACACTGTAGAAATAAAAAATGTTTACTTTGAATCATAATAAATCTATTTTTGCGCACATTTTATTCATAAAGAAATGATAAAAAAACAGTTTTTTTTACTTTTTCTCCTCTTTTCTGCATTTTTTGCACAAATTAATGCACAAATTCCATCAGGGTATTACAATAGCGTGAATGAAAAAAAAGGAAAAGAGCTTCAAATTGCATTAAATCAGATCATTAAAAATCATAGAACTGTTTCTTATGCAGAAGTATGGATTTATTACCAATACACAGATTTAAAAGCTAACGGAAAAATTTGGGATATTTATTCCGATAACCCGCAGGGAGCGCCTGCTTACGAGTTTGAGTTTAGAAAAGATCAATGTGTTTCTATGGGCGGCAATGAAGGAATCTGCTATACGCGCGAGCACTCTTTCTGCCAAAGTTGGTTTGGAGGTGGGCAAGCCGCACCCTATACCGACATTTTCCACCTCTATCCTGTTGATGGACTTATAAACACCGTTAGAAACAACAACCCTTACGGAAAAGTAGTTACCCCTACTCGCACTTTTTCCAATGGCTCAAAAATGGGACTCAACACCTTTCCCGACGCACCTAATGTGAGTTGTTATGAGCCGTTAGATGATTTTAAGGGCGACATTGCCCGCTCATTCTTTTACATGGCAACCCGTTACATGTTTGAAGATGGAAACTTTCAAGAAACTTCTCCTATGACTTTCAAATCACAGTTGCAGCCATGGTCATTGAAAATGCTGTTGGATTGGCATCAGTTAGACCCCGTAAGCCAAAAAGAGATAGAACGCAATAATGCAATTTACGCCGTTCAAAAAAATAGAAACCCTTTCATTGATCATCCTGAGTGGGTTGGCAAAGTATGGGGGAACGATTCTATCAACCCTGTGCAAATTGACACTCAATCTCCACCGGAAAAGCCTAAAATCAAGTGGTTTGCACTTACTGATAACCGAACCGCCAAAATCATTTTTACCCAACCAATGGTTGCTTGGACTGCCGAAAACCCTTTGAATTACAGTATTAGCACAACAGTTTCGGTAACCTCCTTAGCTTATTTGAATGATACTTTAACCGTGCATATTGGAGGTTTATTTTCACAAAATGCTACTTATTCTTTGTCTGTTAAACATTTGTTAGCTCAAAATATGGCGTTTTTAAATGACACCATACTTTCCTTTGTATATCCCTATAAGGTTGAGCAAAAGCCGGTTATAGCCTGGACTTTCGACAACTTGATTTCCAAACCGAATACGGAAAAAGCAGTATCCGCAGATTACCATTTATTAGATACCGTTTCTGAAGCGGTCTTATATTGTGATGGAATGTATCAATCAAGCATTTGGAAGTGTGATAATTCAGGTACAGAATTGGATGCTTTTAATGGTGTTACGGCGGGCGATCCGCGCCA